>DATKWY010000076.1:0-3690 GCA_035529295.1 Candidatus Desulfaltia sp.
AAGAGGAGTGGAATAGTGTCCGAGATGATGGTGGACAACAAGGAGGACAGGACCAGGCCCTTCCTGGGGGCTCTGGCCAGCTACCTTCTCGGCGCCGCGACTCTCCACCTCCTGGGGGCTCCCCCCGGCATGGTCTACCTCATGGCCTGCTACTTCGTGAACAGCCTCGTCATGATGCTCATCACCCTAAGGTACAAGATCAGCATCCACGCCGCCGGTGTAGCGGGCCCCGCCGTGTTCCTGGTCCGCCTGTACGGTTTAGCCATCTGGCCCTTCCTGCTGGTGGCCGCCGTCGTCTCATGGGCCCGGTACCAGCTTGAGATGCACACCTTCTGGCAGCTCATACTGGGCCTCTTAGTCACAGGGCTGCTTACATATGTCCAGCTGGAGGTCTACCTGTTCATCCTCCCACTATGACGGGGAAGACGGTGACCTTGTCACCTGGGACTAACCTGGCCGAGTCCCATAGCCGTTTGCCGTTGACGACGACGCCCACGACTCTCCTGTCGTAGGCGTAGAGGGTCTCCTCCCCCAGCCCGGCTATGAACTCCCTCAGAGTTAAGGGCTCATCAACTGTGAGGGTCATGGGCTTAGGGTACACGGTTATGAACTGTAAATGGCTGCAGTTAATCCTTGTCCAGACCCGTCTCCCTGCGCCGCTGCAGGTACCGGCGGTACCAGGTGTCCACGTTGTCCCTGGTGACGTGGGATTTGTGGTGCCTGAAGCCTCCCTTGAATCCCTGGGGTATGTGCATGAGCTCGTGGATGAGGGTCTTGTTCTGGGCCTCCACGGGGTAGTAGTCGAAGAGCTCGTGGATGACCTCGATGATGTATGTAGGCTCCAGTTTCATGGCCTCCTGCCATATCTTGCCCAGGCCGTGGATGCGGGCTATGGTGCGCTTTGCCTCGCTGCCCCTGCTCCTGACGCAGTATATCCTCGCCATGTCTACGTGGTCGAACCTGAGGAGCTCAGTGATCTCCGTGATGCGTCTTTTGATGTCCGGGGCCTCGAAGTACTCGATCACGTGTCTGTCATGGTGCCGGTGCGTAAAAACTCAGCGGCAAAGCTTATTGGATGGATGATCCATCCAATAACCGTGAACTTGGAGAGAGAGCTGACCCCCGCCAAGAGGGCGTCCCTGCTGGCCGTGTTCACGGCTGCTGCGGTGGCCACCAACTACCTGCTCATCGGCGTGGTCAACGTGAAGTTCATGGATCTCATTGTGTTCTCGGGGGGGTACCTGTACGGGGCAGGGTTCGGCGCCACCCTGGGGGCCATGGTCTGGCTTGTGTACGGTACCGTCAACCCCTACGGGTTTAACCTTCCTACGTTGGCGGCGACTATGCTGGGGGAAACTTTGTACGGGGTGGCTGGGGGCGCCCTCAGGAGGAGCATGGGTGTGAGGCCGGGGTGGGGCCCTGATGCCCGGTTGGGGGTGGTGGGTTTTCTCCTCACCTTCCTTTACGACCTCTTCACCAACGTGGTCTCCGCCTACGTGGCGGGGGTCCCGGTGGCCGTGGCCCTCATAGGAGGCGTTCCCTTCGCCCTGCTGCACGAGGCGAGTAACGCCGTGTTCTTCTCGGTGGGTGTCCCGCCTCTCCTCCAGGCCGTGAAGCGAGTTGAAGCAACATGATCAGTGAATCGAGCTACAAGTGGGTGGCCGCTGCACTCCTGTGCACGACCCTCGTCTCGGGGGCCGCCGCCCTCTACCTGAACGGCAGGGTGAACGCCCTGGAGGCAGACTACATGAAGGCTCTCGACGAGCTGGAGGAGTTTACAGTGACGGTGGACATCATGATAGACTACGGCAACGGCACAGTGACCTGGTACAACGGGACCCGGGTCTCCGCCGGCGAGTCCCTGCTGGAGGCCACTGAGCGGGTGGCTGAGCTGGACTACTCTGTGACTGAGTTCGGGGCCTTCGTCAACGCGGTGAACGGGGTCAGCGGTGAGCCCAACAAGTACTGGATATGGAGCCACTACGACGGAGGATGGCAGCTCGGGCCCGTGGGGGCCGACCAGTGGAGGCTCCACAGCGGTGACAGGGTTGCCTGGGCATACATGGGGTTCTCATAAAACTTAACCGGGGCAGGGTGAATCAAAGTCCGTGAACCCCGTCGAGACCCTCTACGCTTTGACTGGGAAGGAGGCGCCGGGCCGCTCCCCCGAGTTCACGGCGGCCCACATCCTCATTGCTTTGCGGATCATAGGGGAAAGGGGCCCGGGTAGGCAGCAGCTCTCCGCGGAGCTGCGGCTGGGGGAGGGTACTGTCAGGAACATGCTTAGGAGGCTGGCCGAGGAGGGGCTCGTGTCGTCCACCAGGCGCGGCGTGGCCTTGACGGCGGATGGTGAGAGGCTTCTAGCCGAGTTGAGGTCAGTCATAAGGGGTAGGCCTGTTCCTAGGAGCAGGCTCACGGTGGGGGAGCACAACTACGCTGTGCTGGTGAAGGGGGGCGCCTCCAAGGTCCGGTTGGGGGTCGAGCAGAGGGACAGGGCTCTCATATCGGGTGCGTTGGGCGCCACGACCCTGGTGGTGGTGGATGGGGGGCTCAAGGCGCCTGCTTTGACGGATGTTGTCGAAGATCGTTTATCTGATGCTATCTTGGAGCTCGGCCCAGCGGATGGGGACGCCGTGGTGGTAGGCACCGGTGGCTCTCCTTTCTGGGCGGAGATCGGCGCATACTCCGCCGGCCTCAAGATGCTCTGTTAGGCACTTTTTAGCTCGATCTTGGATTCTATACGTCACCATGTAAGGTTCACCTGATTGATTAATGCTAAATGAGTTGAGGCCATTCTGTATCCATGTACCACTTCGGCTACGGCTCTAATCTCAACCAGGGATTCCTGCGCCAGTACTGCCCCAGCGCAGAGTACGTCATGAAGGCTTACCTGCCCAACTACCAGGTCCAGTTCCGGTTCTGGAGCAAGAGGCGTCAAGGAGGCATAAGCACCATCATCGAGAAACCCGGGGGCTTGGTCCACGGCGTCGTCTACGAGGTGCCTGAGGCGGAGCTGCTGGTGCTGGACGACCTGGAGAGCGTCCCCCAGGGACTCTATAGACGCGAAACGTTCCTGGTCCTGGACGAGAGTGGAGTGTGGCAGGAAGCCGACTTGTACCGCGTCGCCGACCCCCAGGGCCCCTTCACGCCTTCCAGGAGCTACGTGGAGCTCATGCTCACGGGGGCCCGGGAGCACGGTTTGGACCCCGGCTACGTGAAGAAGATCGAGGAGATTCTAGCTAGGTCAGCTTGAGGCCTCGTAGACCACCTCGCCGCCGACGATGGTCATGAGGACCCTGGCTTTCACTATCTCCTCGGAGTTCATCCTGGTGATGTCCCTGTCTAGGACCACGAAGTCGGCCAGCTTCCCCGGCTCCACGCTGCCCTTGGTGGCTTCGTTGCCCTCCAGGTAGGCGGCGTTCAACGTGTAGGCCTTCAACGCGTCCATTATGCCGATGGCTTCGTCCTTGCAGAGTAGCTTCCCGGTCCTGGACTTGCGGGTAACGCACCCGTAGATGCCCGTCAGCGCCCAGCTGGAGCCGAAGCCGTCGCTGTTACCGGCGGCCACGATGCCGTGGTCCTTGAAGCTCCTCATGGGGTAGTACCCGCAGAGGCGGCTCTGCCCCAGGGCCGCGATGTGGCTGTCCCCTATGGGGTAGCAGAAGCCTATGGAGGCCGAGACGTTGACGC
>DATKWY010000077.1:0-2777 GCA_035529295.1 Candidatus Desulfaltia sp.
CGTTGTATGGCGACAGGTAGGCCTTGGCGTAGAGGGGTATGAAGGGCACCTGCTCGGACAGCAGGTACTGGGCCTCATGGGACCCCTCAAGGCACTCCTCGTAAGTGGAGCCGAACTTGAGCTTGTCAAGGGCCGCGTCCACCGTGGCGTTCTTGAACATCTGGTAGTTCTGGCTCGGAGGAGACGTGGAGTGGAATATGTCCCACAGCCAGTCAACGTCCGGGCCGCCGCCCCAACCAGAGGTGTAGATGTCATAGTTCTGTTCAAGGAAGACCAGCGGAGACGCCACGGACCTGGGCACCTCCTGGAGGTCGTAGGGGATGCCCACGACGTCCATCTGAGCCGCCAGCTCCCTGGCCGAGAATATCCTGTGAGGGTGCTCGGTCCTGGCGATTATCACCAGGGGCCTCATGGTCTGCCCCGTCTCGGGGTCGATGCGTTTGCCGTCCGGTCCCTTCACGAAGCCTATGCTGTCAAGGATCTCCCCGGCCATGGTCGGGCTGAAGTCGTAGGTCACGTACTCCGTCGCGGCCCACGGCCCGTAGCCGGGTGACTCTATGAAGGTCTCGATCACGTATCCCAGTCCCTGGAGGCCCTCCCTGACGTACTTGTCCTTGTCCACCAGGTAGGCTATTGCCTGCCTGAACTTGGTCAAGGTCAGCGGGTACCTCTCACACTGGAAGCTGTACCCCCACATGCCCTGCTCGGCGGACTGGGCCGTCTCGATGGTTCCGGCTGCGAGCCCCGGCTGGATGTCGGGGATCTGCTCGGCCTCGAAGAAGTCCATGATGTCCACGTCGCCGGAGAGGAGGCCCGCGACCTCGGCCTCAGATGAGGCGTAGATCTTGAACCTTATCTCCTTGAAGTAGGGGCCCTCCAGCGGCCCTATGGATGAAGAAACCGCGGCACTCGCCATCGGCTGCACCAAGAATGACAGTAGCAGCGTCGATGCGATCAGTAGCAGTTTTACTCTGAGGATTAGTTTCGAATGAGTCATTTTCCTCATGGTAGGCTGGAATTGTAATGTATTTATCAATTTCTATAAATAGCTGAAAATAGCCTATTCCTTGGATGCTTTTGGAGCCAGAGGAAGGCCATAGCCGAGGAATAATGGAGGTTGCTGACTACCCTGCCCACCCTGTCCAGGTGGCCGTGTCCAGCGTCGTGCTGCTCGTCTCCATAGTGATTCTCGCCCGGGCCTTAAGTCAGGGGCAGGCGCTTCAGGGCGCCGCCCTCTACCTCCTGTCCACAGGGGCGATCTTCCTCACCCTTTTTTATCCTCAGTACAGGGAGTTCGAGGAGGTTAAACCGGCCGCGAGCGAAGGCAGGTCCTACGTGAAGAGAGAGGAGAGCCATGGTTTGAGGCGGGTCGGCTTGGGGGCCCTCTTCCTGGCGTCCGTCACCGTGGGGCCTTTCATACTGTCAGCGATTCTGCCCTCAGTCACCTGGTTCGGCCTGGTTCTGGGAATGATCACAGGCTTCTCCTCGTCTCAGCTCGGCTTCATCCTGTATGTGCGGAACTGGGAGAAGGCGAACTCTGTTCGTCTGGAGAGGTACAAGGTCACAGTGGAAGGCGACGGTAAAGGCAGGCTGGTGGTGGAGAGGGGCGTGCGGGCTCGAAGGTGAGAGAAGCGAGAGTCGTCGCGGGCTACCTCACCCCCATAGTGTTCAGCATGGCCGTCTCCCTGGGTTTCGTCAGGCTCATCGTGAGCAGCGGCCTCATCAGGTCCTCGCCCCCCAACCTGGGGGCAGACGCCTACAGCCAGGCCATGTGGACCCTGAGCCTCACCCTCCTGGGCCTCGTAGGTGTCACGTTCCTGTACTGGCTCATCACCAGGGGGCGGGACTTCGAGCTCAGGGTGATTCTGGCTCTGGTGGTGGCCCCAACCTCGGCCATCCTGGTGATCATCGTGTCCCAGACGGTGCTGCTGGTGGTGGCCAAGGCCGTGTCCACCCTCATGGCCTCCATAGTGGTCCTCCTGTCCCTCTACGTGGCCGTGTTCAGCGTCATATTCATCCTCAGCAACGCCTTTAGCACCAGGGTCCGGAACTTCGTCTTCGTCCTCTACGGGGCTCTCCTGGGGGGCTTCATAAGCCTCCTCATGCCCACCGCGTCCCTCGTGGTCATGCTTGTAGCCGTGGCAGTCTACGACCTGGTGATGCTCAACTCGGGGTGGTTCGCCGACCTAATCAAGGTGCTGAGCCAGTCGGGGCGCCCCGGGGCCAGGATGAGCTACGTGACGGAGAGCATGGAGATAGGCATAGGGGAGCTAATATTCTACTGCTTCGTCCCGGCCCACGTGGAGGCCTACTATGGGTTGGAGATGCTGATAATGACTCTCGCCATGACCGGGGTCGGGGTCCTGCTGAACCTGTGGGTCTTGGAGAAGAGGGGCTTCATAGCAGGGCTGCCCGCCCCCATCTTGTTAGGCTTATCGCCGCTGGTGATATCCTTCATACTGACTTGAGGAAAATGAATGATGGTGGGCCCGGAGGGATTTGAACCCTCGGCCACCCGGTTATGAGCCGGGTGCTCTAGGCCAAACTGAGCTACGGGCCCGCACCCACCACTAACAGAAGACGCAGATATAAAAATGACCCCCAACGGTTAACTTATAAAAGGGCCGCAGGCTTATCACTGGTACGCGCTCCTGTGGTGTAGACCGGCCAAGCATTCCGGCCTTTCGAGCCGGAGAACCTGGGTTCAAATCCCGGCAGGAGCACCAACCCTAACCCTGAGCTTCTCCCTCAGCATCCGGAAGGCATCTTTTCCCCCG
>DATKWY010000078.1:0-5589 GCA_035529295.1 Candidatus Desulfaltia sp.
CCTCATCCTGGACTGTAAGTTCTAGTGTGTGGAACCCCGATGAGTCATGGTACTCGCCTCTCCAGGTGCCTTTCAGCTCAAGGTTCGCATCGATCTCCGGTGCCTCAGGGAGGTATCTTGCGAGATACGTGGTTCCCCAGCTTATGCTCTTGGTCTTTCCATCCTTCCCATACTCCATGGTTACTTCATAACCGTCGTTTGAAGGCCCGCGAGCCCGGTAACGAGTATCATCCACCCTCTCCAGCACCACATTATTGTCAAGGGTTAGGTACCCGTTCCTGACCGCCAAAGCCAACTGATGCGTCTCGTCGCCGTAAAGGCCGCAGATATTGTCCCAGTTCTCGGGTACTGTCTGGAGACCTGCGCCGAAAGCCGGCTTGTCTCCATGGGCGATCCTGAGTACTGTGGGGGCTGGCGGCCTCCAGCCCGAGCCGTCCTGAAGGTTGCTGAGCCAGCACACCCCCACCTTCTCCTCTGGGTAGAAGCACACGTTGTTGGTGAAGTCGGGTAACCCGCCTGTGTGGTTAAGCATTACGTGGCCGTCGTGGATGCTGTGGATCCAGGTGAGGCCCATGCCGCTTCTAGAGGTTCCCGTGGGGGCCTGTAGCCGATGCATCTCCTCAATAGTCTCTTCTCTTAGTATCCGTCTGCCCTTGTATGTGCCTCCATTCATGTTCATTATGACGAAGTTTGCCAGATCGAGTACAGTGGAGTAGAGGCTCCCTGCTGGGTCCTCAGGCATGGTGCCTAGAATGTAGGGGGTGACAGGTATCAGCGGTTTATCGGGGCCCCCGGCCCGTTTGTAGCCTTGGGTTAGTTTCGCTCTGATCTCTGGAGTCAGGGTGAAGGCGCTTGTTCTCATTTCCAGCGGCCTGAGCACGTTTTCGGTGACGTATTTGTCGTAGGTCTTCCCGGAGAAGAGTTCTATCATGTAGCCGGCGATCATGTAAGCCGTGTTACAGTAGGCCCACGCTTCCCCCCTCGGCTTCACAGCCCGTGCGGCGGACTCTATGTAGCCTCGCATTGTTAGGGGGTCCTCGTCAAACATGTATATCGGTGGTACCCGTGTGGGCATGCCGCTGCGATGGGTGAGGAGGTCCCGTATAGTCGGCTCTTCCCCTTTAACGTCCCGGATCTTTATGTCTAGGTAGCTGTTCGCTTCGTCGTCGAGATGAAACTTATCCTTCTCCATGAGCTGGAGGAGACCCACAGTGACGACGGGTTTAGTGACCGACGCGCATCTGTAGACTGTCTCCGGCTTGGCTGGTTCCTTTTTTTCAACCTCGGCGTAGCCAAACCCCTTCGCCCACGCTACTTTCCCATCCACAATGATTGATAGGCTTGAGCCGGGGTGGCCTCTACAGGTGAGTTCGGCTGACACAAATCTTTCAATCCTCTCAACTGTATGGGTGTCAAACATGATGAATCATCTTCTTATCCTCTGATGGTAAAATAAGATTAACCGTTACATGTGGCGCATTTGCTGAACCAGACGCGCGTAGATTTGGATAATAACATATCTGTGGGGGGCCGTACCTTCCGTTTAACCCCCTCAGGGTAGTCGCTGTAGCCCCATATCCTTGGGTCGACGGTAGCCATCATCAGAAGGAGGTAGCCGGTTATCGCGGCCCCGGAGTAGCCCCTGCTGGATGGAGTAGGTCGGGTGGAGCATCTCTATTTATTTAAATCAACAGATATTTGGTCTGCCTAATTTTTTACCCGGCGCCGCGCTGTCCCGAGGCCAGGGGTCTGAGTGCCGTCGCCTAGTCTGCGCTCAGTATCATGGATTTCCAGGCCGAGTCCCCGCTGTCCCCCGGCTCCAGCATGGGCGTCGTCAGGATGACGTCGTCGAACTCCACCATGCTGAGGCCGCCGTAGCTCACCCTGCCGTAGGCCGAGTCGTCCAGGACCATGCCCGAAGTGTACTCGGAGGTGCGCCCGATCTTGTGGATGGTCTCCCCGATGGTCGCGGGCTCGACGGTCTTATCCACGGGTTTCCAGCCAGCCGCCTCTATGTGCTCCGCCTTGCAGAAGAAGCTGGCCTGGGTGCTCCCGGCGAAGCCGAGGCCCACGAAGCCGTGCCACTCCTCGGCTGTTACCAGCTTCAACTCGTACTCTACGGTGGGCTCGGCTACGGCGAAGTCGATCCTGGCCCTCTCGGTCAGTGTGAGCTGGAACCTGGTTCTCCTACCGAGGAGGGCGCTGGCACCGTTCAGCAGGCCCGCGATGGCGTTGGAGAGGGTGCAGCCGCTACCGGCTAGGGGCTGGTGCCAGTGGTACGTGCCCACCACGTCCCCGGGGACTGTGCCCCCGTCGGCCCTGCCCGGCTGCACTATACGGGTCTCGATGGACGACTGGCTAAGGGGGTCATCCGCGAAGACGTGGGCGTTGCTGCCCAGCATCTCCCTACCCTTACCGTCCCTGAAATACCAGCCCAGGGTCCCGGCCGTTATCGCCCAGTTACCTATGCTCACCCCCGCGACGAGTGGGCGTACCCTCGTCACGTGGGCCAGAGGGTGGATGCCCAGGGCCTTCACTTCACCTATCTCGACTACGTCCGTGGGGACGCCGTCGATCTCCTCAGGTATGAGGTCCCTCAGGCTGAGGGCTGAGGCGTGGAGCTTCTCGGAGACGTAGACTCTTATGACCTCCTCGTCGACCTCTGCGCCGTTCCTTATGCGTCTCCTCAGTTTCTTGGAGTAGCCGACGACGTTCCTCTTGTCCTTGATCCTTTCCCATATGTGGTCGGTGGACATCTCATCATCTCACGGGGAGCGGCGCTCAATAATGGTTACGGTGTCGGGACCCGCGGCCTGTCAGGTCAGAACGGTTAACGTAATCGGGGCTCCGTCCGTTCTGAGTGGAGTGTCTTTGGCTTGAGTGGCGTTGCTGTGGGCTTCACCTATTCGTTCAGCCGATTGTATTTCCTCAAGGCGCCCCTCAACCTGTCGTGAGGTAAAGCGTGCACCGTGTTGCCGTTGACGCCGGTCATAGTCTCGGCGGCCACAAGGGCGTTGACTATGGCCTCCTCCGTGGCCTGGACTGTGGCCAGGAACAGGCCCGTGTTGAGGTCGTTGGACAGCATCCTCACCTCAGACACCTTGCCCTTCCCGTGAACCCCGGGGTTGGCCGTGGAGAACGCTATGAAGATGTCCCCGGAGCTGTCGCCCCCGACGCCGCCCACCCTGGCTATCCCGAGGGGCGCCCGCCTGGCCAGCCGTTTCAGCTGGTGGGGCAGCAGGGGCGCGTCTGTGGCCACCACCACGATGATGGAGCCACCCTCGCCGCTTATGGTGGGCAGCAGGTCCGGTATCTCCCGGCCCACGGGGACGCCTGCCACGGTGAGGAGCGGCCTCAGCCCATAGTTGGCCTGGACAAGCACTCCGATGGTGTACCCTCCCTCAGCCTCACTCAGACGCCTAGAGGCTGTGCCTATGCCTCCCTTGAACTGGTGGCAGATCATCCCCGTGCCCCCGCCCACGTTCCCTTCCTCCACAGGGCCCGAGGCAGCCGACTCTAGGGCCTGGAAGGCGTGGCGCCTCTTCACGTGGAACCCGTTGATGTCGTTGAGGCGTCCGTCGTAGGTCTCAGCGACCACCGGCAGCGACCAGTGGACCTCGCCTATGGTGGGGTCCTCCGCCTTCCTACTGTTCATCCATTCGATGACGGCGTCGTGGACGACGCCCACGCTGTGGGTGTTGGTGATCATGACGGGGCCCTCTAGGAACCCGGACTCCTCCACCCAGGTGGTGCCCGTCATCTCACCGTTCCCGTTGAGGCATGACCAGCCCGCGAAGACCGGATCATAGTATCTGCCGCGGGGCAGGACCGCGGTGACGCCCGTCCTCACGGGGCCCTTACCGACCACCAGCTTTCCCTCCCCTGAGATGATGGTCGAGTGCCCGACCAGAACCCCCTTCACGTCGGTTATGGCGTTGAAGGGCCCCGGCTCACCGTCGAGGGGGACACCCAGGTCCCTCGCCCTACTCTTCCTCGTGGCGCCCATTTAGAACACTGGTACCTTTAGGGGCTCAGGGCGCATTTTTAATTTTCCACATCAAGCGGCTCGTGTTGATTCTCATTTCGCTTGTCCACTGGATGAAAGATGGGGATTAAATGAAGCGTTAAAATGGGGTAGACTAAAAACCGTTGGCCTTCCGGGCCATGGTGCGGTCGTACGTCATATAGGTGGCGCCGCCCCTCTGGATGAACTCCACGGGCGTCGTGGCCTCCACCCCGTACATCCTGAACAGCTTGGGCTCCCCCTCCAGGTCCACCGGGATGAGAGGCACCGTGTAGGTCCTCCTACCCCACGTCATCTCCAGCTGGAGGATGCCGCTGCTCCTGCTCACCTCGTAGCTGGAGACCCCCTTGAAGGTCCTGTAGGTGCCGGTCAGCTGGTCCAGAGCCTTGATCCTACTGAGGTAGGGCACCTCATCGGGCTCCCTGCCGAGTAGCAAGGCCATGGCGTACTCCCCCATGTCTTCTAGGAAGTAGCCGCCGTTGGCCAGTATGACCACGGCTGCGGCCTCGTCGGGCACCAGGCACATGTAGGCGCTGGACCCGTAGACGCTGCCGCTGTGGTAGACCAGGTTGTGGCCCAGGAACCCCTCCTTTATGCGCATCCCGTACCCGTAGCTGTGGTGGCACGCCCCGGGGACCGGCTCCTCCACTGTGCGTATCTTGGGCTCCATCATGCTCCACACGGTCTCCTCTGCGGCCACCCGGGCGCCGTCCAACTCACCCAGGTTAATGAGCATCTTGGCGAACCTTGCCATGTCCATGGCGTTGCTCATGATGCCGCCGTCGGCCAGCATCTGCCCGTAGGGGAACCTGGTGGCCACCTTGACGCCGTCCTTGTTGGTTACGTAAGGGGTTGCCACGTCCATGTCCTGTTTGACGTCCTCCTCCATGAAGGTGCTCCTGTCCATGCCCAGGGGCCTGAGGATGTTCTCAGTCACATAGGACACATAGTCAAGGCCCGAGGCCTCCTCGATTATGCTGCCCAGCATGATGTAGCCCTCGTTCAGATACGCGTGGCGCTCCCCTGGCCTGGCCAGGGCCCACTCGTCGGCCCCGTTCATGAAGACCAGGAGGTCCTTGGGGCTGCTTATGGGGAACCAGCTGTCATAGGTCTCGGTCACCGCCCCCAGGGTCGCCTCGGCGTAGCCCAGGGAAGGGAAGCCGCTGGTGTGGCTCAGGAGGTGCTTCACGAGTATGGGCTCCCCCATGGGCTCGGCCTTGAAGTTTACGTACCTGGTTATGGGGTCGTCCAGGCCGAGGAGGCCCCTCTCCTGGAGCTGCAGCGCCGCCAGGGCCGTGAAGCTCTTGGTCACGCTGCCGATGCAGTACGTGGTCTCTGGGGTCGTGCTGCTGCCCTCATCATAATCTTTGAAGCCTAAACCGTTACTGTAGATTACTTGGCCGTCCTTCACTGCGGCGATGCTGAGGCCTATTATCTCGGCGTCGCCCATCCGCTTGAAGATGTAGTTCTCCAGTTCCGTTACTCTTTCCTTGAACGTCATCGTCGTCGCCTTCCAAAGTTTAACTACTCCTCTTGATCGTGTCTTATAAACGAGGATCAATATC
>DATKWY010000079.1:0-9314 GCA_035529295.1 Candidatus Desulfaltia sp.
GCGGTCGAAGATTGGGTCAAGCTCTGGAACACCTACGACCTGAACCAGGTGAAAAGGCTCTTCCTCGACGACGGGCGGGTGACCTACTTCAGCTCCGAGAAGCAGGGGCTCATCAAGGGCATCGACAGCCTCGTCAGGCACCACGAGGAGTTCGGGTTCGTGGCCGGAGGCAAGGAGACGGGCAACAGGCTGTGGCTGGAGGACGTGGACATTGAGGAGTTCGCTGACTCCGCGGCGGTGAAGGCGGACTGGCTCTTCCAGAGGAAGGGCTCAGATAGGACTCAGCGCGGACCCGTGACCATCCTCTACGTCAAGGCAGGGGAAGGCTGGCGCATCGCCCACGCCCACTTCTCCAACCACTGAGCCGGGACTGGAAGCGATGAGGCTCACCACAAGGCTCGGGGACACGGGGCTCACCGTCTCGAGGCTGTGCTACGGCACCGAGCCCTTCACCTTCAAGAAGGGCCCCGAGGGCGCCAAGACCCAGGGCGACGTACCGCCGCCAGAGGGGGGAAGAAGGCTCGCCGAGGCCTACAGGCTGGGAGTCAACTTCTGGGACACCAGCGACGACTATGGCACCCACCCCCACGTGGCTGAGGGCCTGAAGCTGGTCCCCCGCGGAGAGGTGGTGGTCGCGGACAAGACCAACGCCCACACCTACGAGGAGGGGGTGAAGGCCGTGGAGCTCAGCCTCAGGGACCTGGGCACCGATTACGTGGACATCATGTTCCTGCATATTGTTCCGCCTAGGCCTGTGGAGAAGCTGGACGCGTCGGATCGCCCCTATGTCTCCGGCCCGCTGAGCAGCAGGATGGGAGCGCTCAGAGCCTTCCTGGACGCCAAGGAGACTGGGCGGGTGAGAGCCACGGCATTATCCACCCACAGCACCGAGACGCTGAGGCAGGTGCTGGAGGTCCCCGAGATAGACGTGGTCTGCACCACGCTGAACGTAGAGGGGGCCTACGTGGACGATGGCACCCAGGAGGACAGGATCGCGGCCATCCGGGACCTGTACGACGCCGGGAAGTTCGTCTACGTCATAAAGATACTCCAAGCTGGGAGGCTTAGAGCAAGGGCGGATGAGGCCATCAGGTACGTCCTCCAGTTCCACGGGTTCATAGACGCCTGGAACATCGGCATGTACGACGCCCACGACGTGGAGAGGGACCTGAGGCTGCTCCGCGAGGCGCTGGGCTAGCTCCGCCTCATTTTTATTCTGGACAACGTGACTAATGCTAGGTTCTCGGAGCCTTGAAGTCCCTAAGCCGTTTCCTGGCCCTGGAGGGCAACATCCGCGTGCTGGCCGCGCAGACCCTCATAAGCCAGATAGGGTTCGGCATGTTCTACGTGGTCTGGCAGCCTTACCTCCTCAGCACCGGCATATCGCTGAGCCAGCTGGGCATCGTCCAGACCATGATCAACGTCAGCACCGGCCTCGGCCTGTTCACCTGGGGCTACGTGAGCGACAACTACGGGCGCAGGCCGGTGGTGGTGGCCGCCGACGCCTGCAGGATTCTGGCGATACTGGTCCTCATAGTGTCTAAGAGCTACCCGGCGTTGCTGGTGTTCGCCTTCCTCATCGGTTTCACCGCCATGTTCATGATGGGCAACCCTGGGAGAAACGCCATGATAGCGGAGAGCGTGGACAACGCCCGGAGGGCCACGGCGCTGAGCACCCTGATGACTATTAGCCAGGGCGTCAGCACCCTGATGGCCTCGGCGGGCGGCTACATAGCTCTCACCATGGGCTATACACCCATCCTCTACGCGGCCCTGGTCGCGGATTTGGTGGGCTTCGTCATCCTCCTACTCTTCGTGAAGGAGACCCACACCCCGAGGAAGGCTGAGGCTAAGCCCCTCCGCGAGATGATGCGGGGCGCATTGCTACCGGAGGCCAGCAACATTAGCCTCTATACTATCATGCTCATCCAGGGCTTTGGGTACGCCGTGGCCTACAGCCTCTTCTACGGGGCCCTCACCGACTACAGGGGCTTCACCACCCTGGAGCTGGGGTTCATGAGCACCAGCTTCAACCTGGTCTGGGCCCTGGGCAGCATACCCCTGGGTAAGCTCAGCGACAGGCTGGGCAGGAAGCGGATGCTCATGGGCAGCATTGTGATGGCGTACGTCACGGTTCTCGGCTTCATCTTCTTCAGGTCCCCCGCCGCCTACATCCTTTTCAATGGGATCAACGCCGTGGACACCTGCTTCTGGATGCCCAGCTGGACCAGCCTCCTGACCGAGATCGTGCCCAAGGAGACACGCAGCAGCGTCATGGGTAAACTGGACGCCTACGGCAGGATAGGGGCGATTCCGGCCCCGTGGCTCGCAGGCGTACTACTGGAGAGATACGGGTTCACAGCGCCCCTGTTCATCCAGATAGCCACCCTGAGCCTCGCCTTACCCCTGATCCTCAGGCTCAGAGACCCAGGAGCAGGCAGAGCTGTCGGTGGATAGCCCTCCAAGGCCCGTTTCCGTCTATCACGGTCCAGCCGCCGTTCACCGTGAGCCCCAGAACCTTATCACGGACCTCTGTCAGCCTCTCCAAGGTCTCAAACATCTCCTTACTCGCCCTGGACTCCAGCCGCCTGAACGCCTCATCAGGGCGTACATCGATGAAATACATGTGGCTGCTGGTGGGGACGAGCCTGTAGAAGAAGAGGTAGGCTACCCTGTGGAGGGGCCACGGGAGGTAGGCGGTCCCCATGAGGTAACGGACGAATATAACATAGTCCACCCTCCTCCACCTGTATAGGAGCACGGAGCGGATGACGTCCACCAAGTAGAATACGCTGGCGGCGATCCGCGCCCTCTTCCCCTCCAGGAGCAGGTAGCCGCGGCCCATCCGTCCGAAGAAGTTGTCCGCGGAGGGGTGGGCCCTCAATATGAAGCTCTTGCCTCCCCGGGCTAGCTTGCCGCATATGAGGCGGGCCTGAGTGCTCTTCCCCGAGCCGTCCAAGCCGTCTAAGACTATGAACACGGTCACGCGCCCCCGCCCATCAGTATGAAGATCAGCGCCCCCAGGAGAGGCACGCTCATATTGTCTAGGCTCCTGGGGCTAAATGCCTCCGCCAGGGTAGCCACGAACGCCACGGCCAGGCATGGCGCAACCTGAGCCTGGAAGCTGAAACCGTAGACGCGGCTGAAGTATAGCATTCCGACTAGCAGTGACAGGAGGCTGCCGGCCAACATGCCCAGGCTGCCCTCCAGGCTCTTCGGCTCAAAGACCCTGTACCTGTGAGCGCCATACCTCTCACCTATGAGGGCCGCGGAGCTGTCACCGTAGGCCATGGGGAAGATGCCCGCCGCCACGATGTAGGGTTTGACGCCGTAGACCAGGGCCAGGAGGCTGTAGCTTACGGCGTAGAGCATCAGGCCCGTATGGTGGCCCTCCTCGGTGATGTCAGCGAGGCCGCTGAACTTCTTCCCCAGCCCGGGGAAGGGCGAGTAGGGTGAGACTAGGAGGGTGACGAGGATGAAGGGGGAGGCCACCAGGAAGGGGAACAGGCTGTCGGAGAAGAATGGCATTATGAGGGGCAGGTTGCCTATCATGGCGTGGAGGAACTTGCGGCTGGTCTTCTTGGACACTCTGCCACTGTCACTCATCCTCCCGGACACGAATATGAGGGCCAGGATGTAGCCGTAGCACGCCAGCATGACCGGGACGTTGGCCCACAGATCCAAGTCTTCACTTCACCTGCAGCGATGGATACTACACCTTTCGGGTTCACGGATATTCGTCGAGGAGGTAATAAAGCTGTGGAGCCTAGAAGCTTACGCCCCTCTGCTCTGGCACCACGTTTGGTGGCCTCCTGCCCTCCAGGAAGGCCTTGATGTTGCCCACGGCCGTCTCAGCCATCTTGCGCCTAGTCTCCCAGGTGGCCGAGGCGCAGTGGGGGGTCACCACCATGTTGTCCAGTGTCAACAGGGGGTTGTCCAGGGGTGTGGGCTCCTCCTCGAAGACGTCCAGGGCTGCGCCCCTGATCCGTCTCTCCCTGAGGGCTCTGTACAGGGCCTTCTCGTCTATGACCTGGCCGCGGCTGGTGTTCACCACCACGGCGGTGGCCTTCATCTTGGAGAGGGCCTCATCTCCTATGATGCCCCGGGTGGAGGGAAGCAGGGGGACGTGGATGCTGAGGATGTCTGAGGCCTCTAGAAGCTCGTCGAAACTCAGGCGCCTCACCCCGTACCGTTTCTCCAGGGCCTCGCGCCTCACCACGTCGTTGTAGGCCAGGTCTACGTT
This sequence comes from Candidatus Desulfaltia sp., assembly GCA_035529295.1. Taxonomy (GTDB): domain Archaea; phylum Thermoproteota; class Bathyarchaeia; order TCS64; family TCS64; genus RBG-16-57-9. The sequence goes on from DATKWY010000079.1 coordinate 4,244, forward strand.
GAAGCCCTGGGCCCGCTTAAGCACCTCGGTGCCGATCCTACCCAGCCCCAGGATGCCCAGGGTCTTGCCCTCCATGTCCCAGCCGAAGGCCAGCCTCCTGTCCCTCTTGGCCCAGTGCTCCCGGACGTTGCGGTCAGCCTCAGGTATCCTCCTCATGAAGCCCAGTATCAGGGCCCATGTGTGGTCGGCTACGGCCCCGGAGAGCACGTCGGGGGTGTGGGTGACGTAAACCTTCCTTCTGGTGCAGGCTTCCACGTCCACAGAGTCGTAGCCCACCCCGAACCTGGCGGCTATACCCAGTTTGGGGGCCTTCCTGAGGTACTCTTCGTTCACCTTCTCCCCGCCCACCAGCAGCGCCCTGGCCTTTTGAAGAAGCTCGTCGTACGGCGCCTTGACGTACGTCACATCCGCCATGGGCTTCAAGGTGGCTGAGACTTCCTCAGGGACGTTCATGGTGTCGGAGCTTATGAGAACCAGCGGCTTCATGGTTCACTATCTGTTTAACTTATTTAAAAAGATGAAATCGGCGCCCCGGGTCCCACGGTAACCGTCTTCGGAGCCCTACTCCTGGGCCTTCTCCGGCTCGTGGACGAAGAACAGCACCATGAGGGCCGCGGCTAGGAGGGCCACGCTGGTTATCTGCCAGACGAGGGACGGGCTGATGGCGTAGACCTGGCCACCCACCCAGGCGCCGAGGGCCGCCGGCGGGAATATGAGGAACCCGCCGCCCCAGAAGTTGCCCCAGCTTATCTGGACGCCGCGCTCACCCAACAGGCTATAAAGGCGGCCCCTGCGGCTCCTGGGGATCATGTTGGCGATGAGGGTGCTGAAGCCTGGGATCATGATCTTGTTGCAGAGGCTGATGAGGGTCATGGCAGCGGCCACGGCCCAGAAACCGTTGCTATACTGGAACAGGAATATTATGGCGGGTGCGGCCAGCATGCCCACAAGTATGGCCCTCTTGGGCCCCCACGAGTCAACCACCTGGCCCATGGGCAGCGCGAAGATTAGGGCGACCACCCCGCTCACAAGGTTCACGTAGCCCCAGTCGGGGGCCGAGAGGCTCGCGAAGGTCTTGGCGAAGATCACGTAGAAGGGGCCGCTCATGGCAACGAAGAAGGCGGCCACCATCTCGATGACCACTATGGTTCTGAGGCTGCGGTCCATCCACTTCACCGACTCCCATATGCTGACATAGGACTCTCTGAGGACAGTGAAAGCGTCCCTCCAGCTGTATTTGGTGGACTCATCCTCCTCGATGGTCTCCGTCAGGTAGCGGAGCCTCAGGTAGGCCACTAGCAGCCCCGTGGCGAAGGCGATGCTCCAGGCTAGCCGCACGGCTTGGACGAGTGCCGCGTCCTCGGTGAGACCGCTGTTCTCCTGGAAGTATCCTATGAGCCAGCCGCCCACGCTGGGGGCGATTATCCTGATGGCCTGGGGGACTGCCATCATGATGGCGAAGCCCTTTCCTCTGACGCCGGGGGGTAGGCTGTCGCTGCTGAGGGCGTTCATGGCTGGTGTGTAGAATAGGAGAAGCTGGGCCATGAACTGCCCCAGGGCGAGGGCCTGCCAGTCGTTGGCGATGATGAAGGGTATGTGGGCCAGGGCGTAGAGGGCCGTGGAGTAGCCTATGAGCTTGACGCGGCCCGCCTTGTCGGCCAGGAACCCACCGACAGGGTAAAGGAACATGCCGGCGATGATTCCGATGCTGCTTATGAGGCCTACCTCCACCTCGGTTCCCCCTAGGGCGAGGATGTAGAGGCTGAAGTAAGGGTACACTATGCTGGTGCTCAGGCTCCAAAGCACCCTGCAGATCATGAGCGTCCTTATGTTGCCGCGGATGAACCAGAACATCCCCTGTTTTCCCTGTTCCTGTGCCTCCATGAACTGCTTCTCCTAAAAACATGCAAAATGTTTGATGGATCGTAATATATGTTACCCAAAGAAAACGTTAAGCCGCTTCACGCGGGCTTACTGCTGGGCCTCATCGGGCTCCTGGACGAAGAAGTAGACCAGGAGGGCACATATGAGGATGGCGGCACTGGTGATTATCCATGGCATGTTGGGGTCCATCTTGTAGACCCAGCCACCGACGTAGGCTCCCAGAGCAGCGGGTGGGAACAGGAGGAAGCCGCCACCCCAGAAGTTGCCGAAGTTGATGGATATACCCCTCTCGCCGATGAGGCTGTAGAGGCGGCCCCTGCGGCTCCTGGGTATGATGTTGGCGATGATGGTGCTGAAGGCGGGGATCATCATGTTGTTGCATACCTGTATGCCGACCAGGATGGCTACTACTCCCAGGAAGCCGCCGGCGTACTGGAAGCTGAAGATCATGGCGGGCACTAGGAACATCCCCAGCATGATCATCTTCCTAGCGCCATACTTGTCGGTGGCGCTGCCCAGGGGGAAGGCCAGGAGGATGCCCACGAGGCCGCTGACGAACATGACGAGGCCCCACTGGCTCTCCACCAGGCCGATGATCTGCTTGGCGTAGACCACGTAGAAGGGGGCGCTCATGGCTATGAAGAAGCTGGCGAACATCTCCAGGATCACTATGACGCGGAGGCTCTTGTTCATCCACCTGACGCTGTCCATGATGCTTCTGTAGGCTGGGACGATCATTCCCGGAATCTCCCTGAAGCTTAACTTCCGGCCCCCATCCTCCTCGGTGACCGTCTCCTTCAGGTACCTCAACCTTATCCAGGCGACCACGAGGCCTGTGACGAAGGCGACAGACCAGCATAGCCTGACTGCTTGGACGAGGGCAGCGTCGTCGCTGAGGCTGCTAGTGACCTTGAACCACTCGATGATGTAGCCGCCCACAACGGGGGCTATGATCCTCACCGCCCCAGGCACAGCCATTATGATGGCGAAACCCCTGCCCCTCACACCCGGGGGCAGGCTGTCAGACTCCAGGGCGTTCATGGCGGGCATATAGAAGAGGAGGAGCTGGCTGAAGAACTGGCCAATGGCTAGCATCTGCCAGTTGTTGGCGAAGACGAAGAACAGGTGAGCGAAGGCATAGAGGAAGGTGCTGTACCCTATGAGCTTGACGCGGCCGGCCCTGTCCGCTATGTACCCACCCACTGGGTACAAGACCATTCCAGCGATGAGGCCGAGGCTGTTGATGAGCCCGATCTCTGTGCTTGAGCCGCCTAAGGCCAGTATGTAGAGGCTGAAAAAGGGGTAGATGATGCTGGTGCTGAAGCTCCACAGTATCCTGCAGAACATGAGGACCTTGACGTTACCCTGAATGAACCAGAACATGCCACGGTTCTGTTGCTCCCCCAAATTGTACGCACCCAAGGAATCCCTGCAGGGAGCATCGCAGAGCTAATAAACCTTATTGTAATGTTAAAACCCGCTAATAGCTGTTACATGATTTTTAAAAAAAACATCGGTTGAGATAGAAAAGGGTGGCTACTTCTTCGTCACCTTAAAGGTGACCAGGTTCCAGCTGTCGGGGCACTCGTACTTGAACTCCTGGTTGTTCATCCAAGGTATCTGTCCCCCGTAGCACATGTTCATCATGGTGGGGAACAGCTCATGGTAGCAGTAGCCACAGATGCCCCCTGTCTTGTGGGTGTTGATCTCGAACCGGTCCCCCATCTTGTGGCCGGCGCTGCACTTCTCCTTAACGCTCACGACCTCGGCGACGTACACAGGCTCCTCAGACATCATTGACCACACATACTATGGGGCCCGACGATATGAAACTACCCCGAGGGCAGTCGTTAGGGTTTTAGGGCTTTGACGCTCTTGTTCATACATGAGTCTTCAAGAAGCCATATCCAGGCCCGCCGAGGGCCTCAAGGGAGCTCTAGGAGTATCTGTGAGACACCTGGACACCGGGGAGTCCGCCAGCCTGAACGGTGACAGACTTTTCCCCACGGCCAGCGTCTTCAAGGTCCCCGTCATAGTAGAGTTCTACAGGCAGGCCGAGAGGGGGCTGCTGAGCCTGGACGAGAAGATCACGCTGAGGGAGACCGACAAGGTCCCAGGCTCAGGCATCCTCAAGGAGCTGTCGGAGGGCCTGGAGGTTAGCCTGAGGGACCTCCTCAGCCTCATGATGATCGTGAGCGATAACACGGCCACGGACCTGGTGGCCTCTAGGGTCGGCTTCAGCAACGTGAACAGGACCTTAAGGGAGCTGGGCCTAACTAGGACCAGCATCACCAGGTACTGCAGGGAGATCCTCTTCGACCTGGTGGGCCTCGGCGGCCTACCTATGGGGGAGATGATACTGAGCCGCTTCGAGGAGGCCCAGGAAGCCGAACAGGGAGGGCCTACGTGGAGCCTGGGGGTCGAGGACAACGACGTGACCACGCCGGACGAGATGACCAGGCTGCTGGAGCTGATAGCCCGCGGCGAGGCGGCGGGCAGGGAGAGCTGCGACCAGATACTGGGCATCATGGCCAAGTGCCAGACGGGGCCCGCCCGGATGCCCAAGTACCTGCCCACCAGGAGTGTCAGGCTTGAGCGGAAGACGGGGAGCCTTCCTGGGGTGAGGAACGATGTTGGGGTGGTCACCATCAAGGAGACTAGGGAGCGCTACGCGTTGAGCTGCTTCACCATGGGGGCTGAGGACGTGTACGCCGCGGAGGAGGCCATAGCTCAGGTCAGCCTCAACGTCTACCAATACTTCAAAGGTAAATAGATTAAACACCTAAGGTGAGAAAATGCCGGACATCAAGGGCCCGCTGAGGGAGCTGAAGTCAACCATCGCGAGGGAGGCGGGGGAAGAGGCGTCCGAGGCCATAATGAAGGGCTCACACAGCCTGAGGGGCTCCAGCCCCAAGGAGGAGGTGGTCCAATGGGTGAAGGCCGCCATGGAGAGGATGGACGGGCTGCTCGACCCGGAGACTCGCATGAGGATCATGGGCAGCTGCGGGCGCAACTGCGCGGACCACAGCCACACGGGGCCCGTGGCCAGCGCCCTCAAACGCCGCTCCGGATATGAGAAACTGGATGATTTCCTGGAAGCAGAGGCAAGAAACCCACCGAGGGGAATGCTGGTGAAGAGAGACAGGGACGCCATCATCTTCGGTTACACCCTCGACGCGTACGGTGT
>DATKWY010000080.1:0-4203 GCA_035529295.1 Candidatus Desulfaltia sp.
AGCTCACCCGCGGCGTAGTCAAGGACATCCTCACCAACAGCCCCACCCACCCCCACGGCATCAAGGTCCGCCTCACCGACGGCAAAGTAGGCCGCGTCCAACAGATACTACCAAAGAAGCAAGAGTAGGCTCAGCCAAGCAGTAATTCATCCAGGCTAAAAACCTCTACGCCCCTCGCGTGAGCGTACTTCCTAACTTCGCCCCTCAGAAGATGCCGGTCATCGGTGACCAGGCTCACACCCCTTATAATCGATGTGGCTAGGTACACCGAGTCCGATGCGTAGAGCCGCAGACCGGTTACAGCCTCCTTCGCCACATCCACTACCTCACCCACGGGCACAGCCTCCATGAAGCCCAGACGATCCATCTCCCTAAGGATCATGTAAGCCTCATCAATCTTCCCCACGGGGAAACCCGCCTTAGCCATACCTCTGACCACCTCAAGGAAAAGCCACTCAGAGGTCAGCGCCCTCACCCCGGAGCCCAGGACCATGTCCCTGAGGGTCCGCGCCTCCCCCTCAAGTCTCTCCCCCGCCTTGAACCACTTCACGGCCACAGAGGCGTCCAGGACCAAGGCCTCACCCGGGCCCCTCATCCTCCTCCCGCCTCGCCTCCTCCAGCGTCTCGCTGAGGCTCGGGTAACCCTCGGTCCCCTCCCTCACCCGGCTCATCCTCTCCGCCAGCTCCTCGCCTCTCTGGGCCCTGATGAGCAGTTTGAGAGCGCTTGCTAGGACATCCGTCTTGGTCTGGAACCGGCCGCTTCTCACCATCTCATCGATCTCCTCGGCCAACTCCTTGTCGATCCTCACGTTCAGCTGAACCTTTACCAACTATTGCACCATCTGCTAGCACATATGTATAGCACATGCAGCTGTATAAACGGCGCCACAGGAGAACCGCCCCACGACTGGAAGACTAATAAAGACGAGCCACACCCTATCTTTGCTCTGGGGTAAATTTGACCGATAAACCACCCATACAAACGCCCTTCTTCTACGGCTGGGTAATAGTCCTCGTAGCCGGGCTGGCCGTCTACTTCAGCGGACCAGGCCAGACCTACAACGTCAGCGTCTACATAGACAGCTACATCAACGAGTTCGGCTGGAGCAGAACCACGGTCTCCACCATGTACAGCGTGGGCACCTTCGCCGCGGGGATGCTGATGGGCGTAGTGGGGAAACTCCTCGACAGATACGGCCAACGAAAAACGTCCACCCTCATCGCCGCCGCCTTCGGCGGCGCACTGCTCTTCATGAGCACAGTGAACTCGACCGCCATGCTCCTCACCGGCTTCTTCCTCATAAGGCTCCTCGGCCAGGGCAGCATGGGGCTCATCGGGGGAACCCTGGTCCCCCAGTGGTTCATCAGACGAAAAGGGAGAGCCATGAGCATCGTAAGCGTCTTCGGCGCCCTCAGCATGGCCACGTTCCCCGTCATGAACATCTGGCTCATCCAGAGACTCGGGTGGCAGAACGGGTGGAGAACCTGGACCCTGGTCATGTGGCTCCTGGTCGCCCCCACCTTCTACTTCCTCATACGCACCAGACCAGAGGACGTAGGCCTCTCCCCGGACAACGAGGAACCCCTGGGACCCCTAGGCAACGGGAACCCGGCAACCGAGGACCCGCCGTGGACACTCGGCGAAGCCATGAGGACCCGAAGCTTCTGGCTCATCAACTACATCACGGTGATACCGTCAGCCATCATCACCGCCTGCGTGTTCCACCAGATATCCATCCTCGGTCAGGCCGGGCTCACACCCGAGGCCGCCGCCCTCATCACCAGCGTAACGAGCCTCATCAACCTGCCCATAGTGCTGCTGGCAGGGGGCCTCGCGGACAGGTACCCGATGAAATACCTGATGGCAGCCACCCAGGCCCTCCTCCTGGCCATGGTGGCCGCCCTCTACGTCGCCGACTCCATGACCCTCGTGCTAGTCTACGGCGTAGTCATGGGGATCCAGATGGGCGTACAGGCCATAGTGAGAGCGGTGGTGTGGCCCGACTACTTCGGGCGCAGACACCTGAGCACCATCAGGGGCGTCAACATGATGGCCGGCGTAATCGGCTCCGCCCTCGGGCCGCTACCCTTCGGATACGCGTTCGACGTGTTCGGGGGATACTCTGAGGTGCTGCTGGTCTCCATGGTGTTCCCCCTGGTCGGGGTATTCATAGGGCTGCTGGCAAACAAACCCGTGAAGTGATCAGGCCCGCCTCACCCATACACGGGCCCCCATTCGCCGAGGGTGGTGCAACACCAGATGTCGGTACAGTGAAGCAGCGGGCTACTTCAGCTTGCCCGCGGGCACCGTAACAGCGAACCTGCACCTGTCCGAGCCGCTGATGGCGCTCTCCAGGACCTCCACCTCCAGGTCCTCCCCGAACAGCACGTCGTAGGGCAGCTTCTCGAAACCCGCGCTGCAGTAGCACCAGTCCAGAGGAATCTCAGGCCCCCCCGCCAATATAGCTGACCGCGCCAGGGGGCAGTGGCACATGTAGAACCGCCTCATCGTAGGGTCCTCCTCAGCCAGGTACTCCCTCGGCGCATAAGGAATCTTGGTGATGTACAGCTTGCCGCCCCTCAGCACCGCCGACAGCATCTCCTGGTTGCCCCGCACGTACTCCACAACCTCAGGGGTGATCACCTGCTCGTACCACACCCGCCCCGACCCGGCGTACTCCTCCAGCTCCGCCACGGCCCGGTCATGGTCCTCCTTCAGGTAGGCCTCCGTGCTCTCAGCCTCCACGTACCGCCCCCTGTTCTCCAGGAACCTCTCCACAGGCACCCTGTGATGGTTACCCGCCAAAACCCGCCTGTAAAGCTCAGGGCGCAGCTCAGCCTCTAGCCTCCTCATCAGCTCCGCCGTCGCCTCAGGGTACTCCTCCGGCGGCGACCCCAGCGGCGGCGTATCTAAGCCCCCGAAAACCCTGTCCAGGGCCCCCTCCCCCGCCAAGGCCTGGAGCCTCTCCCGGATGGACGGGAAAATGGTTCTCCCTCCCAGGACCGCCGCCCAGTATATCCACACGTCCCTCATGTCCGCATAATGGCTGTACCTGGCCAGGGCCAGGAGCCTAGCCCCACTGTTCTCCCCCATAGAAATGAGCTTGGAGACGTAGTCCTTAACATCCTCAACCCCGGCCTCCTCGTACGGCCGCCCCAGGTGCCTCTCGAACTCCCTCACAAATTCGACAGCGGCCCTGACATCGTCCTCCCCCAACTTCCTGCCCCTCAGGTACTCGGCGAACTCATCCTTCACACGCCTCACCCCAACCATTGACCTTGGTGTCTGAGGCGCGCGTAGACGTTATCAAGTTTGTTCAGGAAACATGCTGAAAAACCAGCAACAGTTATGGGCGCAGACCACAAATACAGTGACCGACATGAGCTCCGAAAACCTGCGGGAAGCCAGGAGAGACGTGGACGCCGCCATCACAGTCTGGCGCCAGGTCATAGAGGAACGGCTCAGCGACCGCATCGAGTACGCCACACTCAAGGGCTCCGCCGCCAAGCCCTGGGAGACCCCCATCGACTACGTCCCCGTCATCAGCGACCTGGACATCCACATAGGCACCAAGGGCGGCCAGCCTCTCTTCCCCCAGACCCGCGAAGGCTTCCTCCACTCCCTGGACACCACACGCATCATCGAGGAACGGTTCCTGGAGCTCCGCCCCCACCACCTCCACATCCCCCGGCCCCAGGTAGTAGTCATGAAAGAGTACCACGGGGACTGGCTCCCCGAGACCACCGACGAGGTGGTTACCCTATACGGGGAGACGCCCCTCAAGCCCCCCGAGCCCGTAGACCACCTCAGAGCCCGGGACTTGGCCGAGCTCCAGAGCCTGGGCCCACTGCTAGACCGGCTGCCCGAGCAGGTCATCGACAGGATCGACCTGGAGTACTACAGGGTGCTCAGGATGCTCTGCTACGTGGTGTCGCCCTCACCGGTGCGGGTGCTCAGCCAGAGCCACCCCGACCCCAAGCACCTGTGGACCCTCAACAGGACAAGGGTGATACAGCTGCTCGAGAAAAACGGCTACAATGAGCTGGCCCACAGCTACAGAGACTACTACGCAGCGGGCTGGAAAGCGTTCCAGAGCGGCTTCAGGGACAACGAGGCCATGAGGCACCTCATCACCCAGGCCTACACGGTCCTGGACCTGTCACACAGGTCGACAGGGGCGCCGCCATGAGGTACGTCCACAC
>DATKWY010000081.1:0-2196 GCA_035529295.1 Candidatus Desulfaltia sp.
AAACTGGGGATCAGCAGGAGGATTACGTTGTCGAGAATCCGCCGGGTCTCCTCATCATCACGGGTGAGGAGGTCGTAGACCAGCTCGGGCGCCATCTGGGTGGCGCCTATCTCGGTGGCGTGGAGGCTCATGGACTGGCAGACCACGGCCTTCCCCGCGGCTATGAGGGCCTCGGCCTCCTCCTCTGAGAGCCCCCGGGGGTCGCTCAGCCGCAGGTTGAGCCTACGCAGCTCCTCCAGACGGGAGATGTTCCTGGGGGAGGAGATGACGACAAGCAGGAACGGGGCCCCCTCGGTGCATGACCCAACTTCTAAGACCCTTATCCGGTCGCTCTCCCTCCCTAACTGGTTGAAGTACTCCACGATGCGGTCCCACCGCGCGATCATCGTGTCGCTGCCCAGCTTGAACCCGAAGAACGACTCGGGGCTCGTTACATGAACGCTCATAGCCTCTGAGGTATCCCATGAGAATATACTGTTTGCGTGCCCCCTCGGATTGAGAAACGCTTTAATGAGATACCCCATGTCTCTATCTGTGCGGGCCCGTAGCAGAGTGGATAATGCACCGGCCTCCGGAGCCGGAGATCGCGGGTTCGAATCCTGCCGGGCCCGCCAACAAGGTGAAATAAATGAATCCCCTCGCGCAGCTAAGAACCGAATGCGAGAAGCTCCTAAGGGAGGTCCTAGAGGCGGCCTACCCCGGCGCGGAGCTACCAGAAGCCAAGTTCAGTGAGCCCCCCAGCCCAGAGATGGGGGCCATATCGACCCCGGTCTGCTTCCAGCTGGCGAGGGAGCTGAGGCAGCCACCCAAGAGGATAGCCGAGACCATCGTCGGCCACATCAAGCCGGGCAAGGCGTCCCTGGTCTCGAAGGCCGAGGCGCTGAACGGCTACATCAACTTCCACGCCGACACGGGCAACTACTCGAAGCTGGTGCTGGAGACCGCCGTCAAGCTGGACGAGGAATACGGGTTCCTCAAGGCACCCCACCCCGAGAGGGTGATGGTGGAGCACACATCCGCCAACCCCATCCACCCCATAACCATAGGGACCGCCCGCAACTCGATCCTGGGCGCCTGCCTCGCCAACCTGGTGAGGAAGAGAGGCCACCCTACGTCAGTACACTTCCTGGTAAACGACATGGGTAGGCAAGTAGCCCTCGCCACATTCGGGTGGATGCTCCTAGGGAAACCTGAGCCGGACATCAGGGGGGAACTCTATGTGGGGGCCATATACGCGGGAGTGAATGTCAACGTGGAGCTCCTCAGGGTAGAGAAGGAGCTCAGAGACGCTGAGAAGCAGGGCAACGTCTACGGTGGAGCTGAACTGCAGGAGGAGCTGGAGAAGTTCCAGACAGCCGCCGACGACCTGGCCGCAAGCTACCCCAAGATATTCAACTCGCTAAAGGAAAAGATCAGAAAAGTGCCGGACCCGGCCGCCGAGATAGTCAGGATCAACACAGCTTACGAGAACAACGAGCCCGAAACAGTGAAGACCGTGAGGCGGCTGGTCAAGATATGCCTGGACGGATTCGAGGAGAGCCTGGGCGAGATGGGCATCACCTACGACGCCTTCGACTACGAAAGCGACCTGGTCTGGGACAAGAAGGCCGACGAGGTGCTGGAGGCCCTGAAGAACACGCCCTACGTGGAGGTGGATCAGGGGGCCCTGGTCCTGGACTGCGACGGCATAGCCCGCGACTACGACCTCAAACGGAAGTGGGGGCTCAACGAGGCCCATGAGATACCCCGCCTGGTCTTGGTGCGCAGCGACGGCACCACCCTATACACCCTCAGGGACATAGCCTACAGCATCTACAAGTTTGGGCAGGCGGACAGAGTCATCAACGTGATAGGCCAGGAGCAGGCCCTAGCCCAGCTGCAGCTACGCATAGCCCTGGTCGCCATAGGCAAGGCCCAAATGGGTGACAACCAGCTCCACTACGGGTACGAGTTCGTGAAGCTCCCCATGGGGAAGATGAGCGGCCGCCTTGGCAGGTACGTCACCCTCCTGGAGGTGGTGGATAAGTCCACGGAGCTAGCCTACGAGGAGGTCACCCGGAGGACCCCTGAGCTCCCCGAGGAGCAGCGCAGGGACATCGCGCGGATTGTGGGCTACGGAGCCGTGAAGTACACCCTCCTGAGTGTGGACGCCAACAAGACCGTGATCTTCGACTGGGACAAGGCGCTGAACTTTGA
>DATKWY010000082.1:0-2697 GCA_035529295.1 Candidatus Desulfaltia sp.
GCCTCCGGCTAGGGGGCCTATGAACATGCCTACGCCATAGACCCCTTCGTGGAGCCCCATGGCGGCTCCCAGTGACCCCGGCTCGCACCTCTTGGCAATGTAGTCCAGGACCACGGGCGTCATGATGCCGGCGGCCACCCCATACAGGGCGAGGGCCGACGCGTAGCCGGCTAGGCCGGTTGAGTAGCTGAACACCAGCATCCCTGAGACTAGGAGGGCCGACGCGAGGGCAACGCTCCTGCGGGCGCCCCAGGCCACGAAGCGCTCCACGTTGAAGAAGGTGAGGCCCCTTGCGACGTTAGTCATGGTGACGAGGAGGCCCACCGTGGAAGCCGTCAGACCCTCCAGGCTCAGGTGGCCAGGCACGATGGCCATGTAGATGCCCAGAACCATGGTGAAGGGCAGGAGCGTCAGGTAGGCGGCGGAGAGCCTCCTGAAGGGGGCCAGACTGAGCCCCTCCGAGCCGGAGCGGTTCCTGAGGGACAGCCGGGGCCTGAGCATCAGCTGGCTGAGGAGGCCGCTGGCCACCATCAGAGACGCTGTGCACAGGAACAGGGTGTTGAAGCCCAGGTTGGAGGATACGAGGCCGCCCAGGTAGGGGCCGATGGCGAAGCCCGTGATCCAGCTGAGGTTGTACCTGCCCATGCTCTGGGTGAGCCTCTCCGGGGGAGATATGTCCGCTGTGAGGGTGCTGGCGGAGACCCAGAAGGAGGCCGAGGCCACACCCATGAGGGCCCTAGCGAATACAAGCCGGGGGAGGTCGTCGGCCAAGGTGAAGAACCCCAGGATGAGGGCCCCCATGAACGCGTAAACAGTGTATAGCCTGAGCCTCTCGAAACGGTCCAGCAGGAGACCTGTCATGAGGGTGAACACAGTGTACACTATGTTACCCACCGCCCCCAGTAGCCCCAGATCCACGTAGCTGGCCCCTATGCTTGCGGCGTAAACGGGCAGCAGAAAAGTAGTGGTGCCCAGCCCCGTGGCGCTCAGGAATATGGTGGCGTAGAGGACCCTGAGGTGCCTCAGCCTATCGTCGCTCAAGATGATCCCGTTTGAAGGTGTAGGAGCACCGATTTAACTCACGCGTCCATAACGGCGGAAGCAGAGGACAGTGTAATCGTGTTTACACGGGGGGACCTGCCTTTTGAGGCATGAACTCGTTGATAGGTCTTAGCGGAGGACAGCGACTTCAAAGGCTTTATGTTAAGAAGGAGCAGATTCTACCCGGAGAAAGCCAATGGAGTCCCCTGAGCCCAGCTTCCTCGTTATAGGAGGCATGAGGTGCGCCACCGGATGGATCAGGCAGTGCCTCAAGGAGCACCCCCAGGTATACATGCCTCAGAAGGAGCCCCACTTCTTCGACAAAAACTATGAGAGGGGCCAGGAATGGTGGCTGGACTTCTTCGACGGCTGGAGAGGGGAGAAGGCGGTTGGAGAAAAGACGGCCACCTACATGTGTGACGAGGCGGCGCCCAGGCGCATCGCCGACACGAACCCCGGTATGAAGCTGGTCTGCTGTGTGAGGGACCCCGTGGAGAGGATGTACTCGCATTACATGATGAACCTGGGCGAGAACGAGGCCTACAAGGACACAAGGTTTGAGGACCTCGCCACCCCCGATGGCGAGTACTTCAGACGCAGCCTCTTCTACACCCACACCTCCAACTATCTGCGCCACTTCCCCAGAGAGAGCATACTGATCCTCGTCTACGAGGACAAGGACAGGGACCCCGACAGGTTTCTCAGCGAGATATTCAGGTTCATAGGGGTGGACCCGGGGTTCAGGGCCCCGTCCGCTGAGGTCCAAACCAAGCAGGGGGCCTTCGAGTACAGCAGCGCTGCCTGGAACATGGCCTCAGAGGTGCTTCTACATCCCAGGTCGCCGCGTCTAGTGAAGAGACTCTACAGTGGACTCCGCCCCAAGACGCCTGAGACAGCCATCGACGAGAAGATTTACCGGGACTTGGGGCCCTTCTTCTCGGACGAGATCAAGGGGTTAGAGGAACTTTTAGGTAGGAGACTTACATGCTGGAGAACCCGGGCCTACGCAGACATCTGAGGGAGCTGGCGTATCTAGTCTGGAGGCTTCCACTATTCTTCTTTGCACGATCATGGCTTCAGCGAACCCACTTCACGGTCATCCATTACCACAGGATGAGCCCTGAAAGATTCAAAGAGCACCTTGAGTACCTGACAAGAAAATACACAGTCATACCCATGAGGGTCGTGGAAGAAGCTCTGACCCGCCCATCGGAGCCTCTGCCAGTGAACAGCCTAGTCATCACCTTTGACGATGGCTGGAAATCCAACTACGAGCTGCTGCACGTAATCCGTGAACATGATTGCCCTGTAACAATATTCCTGTCGACGGGCCTGCTGGGGACCAACAGGAGCCCCGGCTCAAGGGTGCTGTATGACGACCTCCACCTGGATGAGGACCTTATAGAGTCCATAATCAGAGGGTCCAGCATGGACGCCTCAAACCTCACAGAGCCCAGTGTGACGGAGGAAGAGAGAACCATGCTGTCCGCGGATGAGGTAAGGGAGATGAATGAACTCGTTGACTTCCAGTCCCACGGGGTGAACCACCACGTATCCACAGCCCTCCCCGTGGAGCTTCTACTATACGAGCTCAGTGAGTCCAAGAGGTTCATCGAGGACCTCACGGGGAGGGAGGTCTACGCCTTCGCCTACCCC
>DATKWY010000083.1:0-2272 GCA_035529295.1 Candidatus Desulfaltia sp.
GGTTCACCCTCTGATCTAGGCCCCCCGACACCTTCACCATCAACGGCTCCAGGGGCTTGGACAGGTCAGCCCCCCGCAGATCCACGGCCCAGAGGTCCGCCTGGGTATAAGACATGTTATCCCGCTCCTTGTGGCTGACCAGGATCATGGACTCGTCGGGGCTCACGGCCACCACGCTGGACACCCTTGGAAGCAGAAGTTCGGAGGCCCTGCCGTGCCAGTCCTCGCCCCCCGCCACCAGGTACGCCGAGGACTCGTAATTCACCTTCAGCTTGAAGCTGGTGACCTGGTCCCAGTAGACCAGGGGGTCCCTGCTCCTGCAGTTGACGATACACCCGTCGCTGGTGGCCACAAAGTCCAGCACCTTCATAGGCCTCCCCAGGAGCCTTGACACCTCCAGGACCGGCTTGGCCACCTTCTTGGCCTCGTCCTCCGTCAGGCTCATGACCCTCCTGCTGTACTCCTTCAGGTAGGGCAAACTCACGTACCACAGGGCCGAGGCGCTGTCCTCCGACTCGAAGTGGGTGACGTCGCCGTAGACGTCCCTGACGCCGCTTCGCTTACTCCTCTCAGGGTGCTCCGCGGAGTAGAGGACCCCATTCTCGGTGGGCTTGAAGGCATCCACCCCCGTCTCGATGTCGGTCACCTGGAGAGGCTCACCCGCCAGGTCCTCGAAGAGCCAAACTTGAGCCTTGCCGCCCCTGTCCCACAGGGCTAGGAGGCTCTCATCTGTCATCCACTCCACCTGGGTCACGTTACCGGTCCGGGTCAACTGCACCTGCTTGCCCGTATCCATAAAATGCACATACAGCCTGTGCTCGTACCTGTTATCACGCCAATTAGTGGTCCTCACCCTGAAGGCGACCCTGCGGCCGCCCGGGCTGCTCTTCGCCTCCTCAGGGTACTCCAATGATACGAGGTCCGACACCGAGGGGCTGTAGCCTGATGACGCCATAACCAAGAATACGGGTCTACGGGAAAAAGGTTGAGGAGCCTAAAACTCCTCCTCCATGAGGGGGAGCCTCCGCACGTCGCCCCTGTCCCTCACCAACTCATAGATGTGGTTAGCGACTATGACGTCCTCCAGGGCCAGGCCGATGTTTATCGCCAGTATCCTCTCAGCACTGCTGTGCCTGCCCTTCTTCAGGCCCGCCACGATCTCGCCCAGCTCCGCGTACAGCTTCGGCAAGCCGTCCGGGAAGGCCCCCTGCTCGTGGAAGTGGACGGTCTGATCCCAGCTGTCGGTGATGAACTTGTCGGCCCTCAGGATGGCGTCGCCGTACCAGGCGCGGGACGCCTCAAGGCCGAAGCCCAGGCACCCGGGCTTGAACCACTCGTTCTTGATGAGTGGCTCGCTGAGGCGCTGGGTGGCCGTGAGGATCATTTCAATGCCGTCCACGGCTGACTTCACGGAGTCATACAGTGTAACGTCTACGCCCAGGCTCTCCTCGAAATCATCTTTGTACTTCCGCATCGCCTCCCCGCTTAGGTCGAAGACCCGGACAGACCTGAGGCCGGGGATCACCTCCTTTAAAGCCACCAGGCTCATGCGGCCCTGGACCCCGCAGCCCACAACCCCCAGGCTCTCGGTGCCCTCCCCGGCACAGTACTTGGCCGTGACCGCAGAGACCGCCGCGGTGCGGACCGCCGTGATCCATCGGCAGTCCATCACGGCCAGGGGCATCCCCGTCTCCATGTCGTTCACAATCATGAGGCCGGCGATCTGGGGAAGCCCCAGAGCCCGGTTACTCGGGTACCCGCTGACCCACTTCAGGCCCCCTATGCCGAGATCCGAGTAGTAGGCGGGCATGGCGTGGATGAAGGAATCGGGCTTGCTGTGGATACCCGGTTTGGGCGGGTTCTCCACGCGTCCGTGGCCGTGCTCGCCGAGCCCCTGCTCCACAAGATCGATGACTTTCCCCATGGGGACGCCGAGAGCCAGGACATCCTCCTGGCTCAGGTAGATGAAATCGACGCGTTTCAAGCTATACCACAAGTACAACATGACGGCTTGGGTTATATTCCTTTCAAGGAGACAGACGCCTTCATTTTAAATACCTTGGACCCCTATTTTCACATGCGTTTTAAGGTGTGAACTGTCTTGGGAAGCCGCGTTCAAGGAAACCTAACCGAGCCGATTATCAACGCGTCGCGCCCGGGGACTCTCGCCGGGCTAAGCCTGACCATCCTCAAGTTCAGCGAGACCGATCCGCTGATCTTCAGGCTCGTCCTCCTCATCGGAGCCATCATGTTTCTAATGTCATCCTTCTTC
>DATKWY010000084.1:0-4774 GCA_035529295.1 Candidatus Desulfaltia sp.
AGGTTGGCCACCCCGGGCCCTGGGCTGCCGAAGCAGACGCCCGGCCTGCGGCTCAGCTTGCCGTAGGCGAAGGCCATGTAGGCTCCCGAGGCCTCGTGGCGTACCAGGACCGGCTCCACGGCGCTGTCGTACAGTGAATCATACAATGCCCAGGGGTTGCCTGGAAGACCGAAGACGTACCGGACGCCCTCAGCCTCCAAGGCGTCAACTACCATATCCCAGCAATTAACATCGGTCAAGGGGGGCACCGGTTCTCAATGGTGCCCGGGGGTTGATAAAACCTAGGAGCGGTCCAGGACCTCGGTGTCGTCGTCCTCGTCGTCCCCGTATATGAGGCGCAGATCCTCGAAGGTGAGCTTCTCACCGTTCTCCATCTTCCTCAGCGCCTCCTGCCTCATGGCCTCAGCCCTCTGCTGACCCGACATGCGCCTGTGCTCGGATACCAGCAGGTCCGCCACCTTGAGGCCGTCCCTGAGGGCGGCTGCCTGGGGCATGATGACGTTAAGCTCCTCCTTGACGCCACTGACCTCCTCGATCTTCTGCACGTACCGCGCATGGGTCTCGTCGGCCCTCTTCTTCTCGGCGTCCGCCTGCTCGTGAAACATGATCATCTTCTCGTGGTGCTCCTGGCTCTGATCGCTCAGCCGCCTTATCTCGCCCCGGAGCGCCCTGATCTCCACCTCCGTGGCCTTCTTCTCGGCCATGTACTCCATGCGCCGACCCTCATGCTTCTCCACGGCCTTGAACTCTTCGAGGCTCCTCCTGAGCCTGGAGGCGCGCTCTATAATCTCGTCCTCCCTGTCCAGCATCTCCCTGGTGGGGGTGGTCATGATCTCCCACTCGGTGCGGTTCAGGTCCCTCTCCACCTTGGACTTGTCGGGCCTGCCCCTGTACTCCTCCCGGAGGGTCTTCTCGGTCTCCGTTAGAAGCTCCTTCTTCTCGTCCAGCTCCTCGAAGAGGGGCCCCAGGCTCTTCTTGATCTCCTGGACCTTGGCGTTGATCCTGTCCCTCTCCTCACGGTGCTTCAGGGCCTCCTCCCTCATCTTCTTGGCCGACTCGTTTAGGCGGTCCCTCTCCTCTCTAGCCTTCTTGATCTGCTCAAATAGCTGGTTACGGGTCTTCCGCAGCTCGGCTGCCTGGGCCTCCAGCTCGTCTAGTTTCCTTTCTTCGGCGGACATGTAGCAGGTGCACCACTGGTGGGTGTAGCTTACCGTCTACTGGAATATGCACCCAGCTAAAAGGGCTTCGTTGTTCACCGTCACATTTTTCATGGTCATTACGGCGCAGGGCTGTAATGTTAGATAAATTTATATCTAAAAAAATCAATGTTTATTTATCCTTCAGCATGAATTGAAGGATGTCATCTCGGACCGGTAGCCCAGAGTCTGAGAGGTGAAGGGGGGTAGAGGTCCACGTGGGGCTGACAGCATCATACCTAGCCCTGGCTCTGGGCGGCCTATACTTCATCTACGCCCTGAAGTACTACCTCTCCACCCTAATCGCCCTGAACCTGCTGGACCCGGCGAACCCTGTGTCCGCCCACTTTATGACGGCGGAGGAAGAGCCACCCAGCGGGGACGGCGCTCCCTTCGTCTCCGTCCACCTCCCCTTCTACAACGAGGTGAATGTGGCCAGACGAGTACTCACCGCCTGCGTGGATCTGGACTACCCCAACTACGAGGTGCTGGTGGCGGACGACAGCCGAGACCAGACGCTTGAAGTCCTCAGGGACTCCGAGTGGCGTATCACCAGGCCCATCGTCAAGTTCGTCCACAGGAAGGACAGGGGCGGCTTCAAAGGCGGCGCCCTACAGCAGGCACTCAGGTACATGCACCCCGCAGCAGAGTTCGTGGTGGTCTTCGACGCCGACTTCGTGCCGCCCCCCGACATAATAGGCAAGTTCCTAGGAGTGTACGAGGGGGCGAAGGCTAGGGGCAAGCCCGTGGCGGCCGTTCAGGGCTACCAGCTTCACTACCTGAACAGGAACGAGAACTGGCTCACCAAGGGGGTGAGGGTTGAGTACAGTGGCAGCTATATGGTGGAGCGGGTGGCCGAGGAGGCCTTGGGGGCCATGAAGATGGTGAGCGGCAGCGTCTTCATGCTCAGGGCCGACGTCCTCAGGGGCCTGGGGTGGACCACCAGCATCACCGAGGACTGGGAGCTCACCCTCCGCATGTACCTGGAGGGGTACAGGGTTGCCTACACGCCCCTCATCCAGGCCCCCGCGGAGATACCTAACACGGTGAGCCGCCTGGTGCGGCAGAGGATGAGGTGGGCCGAGGGCCACACCCACGCGGTGCGCCGGTACTTCTGGAGGGTGATGCTGTCGACGAAGCTGTCACTGGCCGAGAAGCTGGAGTTCATCTACTTCGCCCCCTACTACCTCCAGTCCCTCTTCTTCATCCTGGGCACAGCCTGCTGGATAGTCTCGGAGGTCTACAGGAGGCGGCCCCCCTTCTGGACGCCCACCCTGGGCTGGGGCCTTGTGATAAGCAACTTCCTGGCCATACCGGTGATGGGGCTGGCCGGCGTCTTCCTGGAGGGCGACCTACTGGAGGACTACTCGGGGGTCTTCAGCTTCATAGCCCTGAGCATCATAATGGCCCCCTACCAGGCCTACGCGGCGCTGAAGGGGCTGCTGGAGGGGGAGGAGGGGACCTGGGTGAGGACCCTGAAGACGGGGTACATAACGGAGAGCTTCATAGGGCTCAAGTTCAGGAGCCTGTTCAGGTGGCTGAAGGATGTAGGGTTATCTAAGGGCTGTGGCGAGACGGTGAGGACCGGCAACCCGCCCCCGTGGGTGCCCACCAGGAGGCTCCTGTCCGCGGCGTGCCTCTTCCTCATTGCGTTACCGTTCCTGGACAGGGTCGCCCACCTCATTGGACTCATATCCGGGTTCATGGTCCCAGACCTGGTCAAAGCGGCGTTAAGGGGGATGATGGTTGGGTAAACACTTCGCGGTTGATAGAGGAAACCTATACGTTTTCACGACAGGGAAGGACATCCTTCTCAACCTGAACAGCTTCCCGCGGGGGCTGGGCCTCTTCGGGGCCGACATGGCGTGGCGGGTTTCGCCTTGGGTGGCCGTGGTGGAGGACGTGCTGCAGAAGCAGCTGGAGAGGGCCCAGATAGTGCTCAGACTCCACGGGTACGAGAAGACGTCCCTGCCCAGGGAGGCCCTGGAGGCCTACTTCCTGGACGGGAACGAGCTGAGGGTCGTGGAGAAGGTGGTGGAGATGCAGACGCTCCTGCCACCAATCACCGTCGATGCAGGCGAAGAAGACTAGGCCTGGGACGCCTTCTTGCCGAAGCCCACCACCAGGTCCACCAGTTTCTTGGTGTCCACCTCGGCGCGGCTCCTCCAATCCAGGTACATGACGCCCTGGTCGTCCACGCCCAGGTACCCCTGCTGGATGTACTTGTCCAGGTTGAGCTTAACCCTCCACCCGGGCAGCTTGTCCTGGAGGACCCGCTCCACGTTCGTCCGCGGCGCCTTACCCTGCTTGCTGATGATGTAGGCCACGCTGACGGCCAGCCCCGCGATGTCGTCGATCCTCCACCCTATGGTCTTGGCCGTCTTCTGGTCCACGGTGCCCCGGAGGGTGACGTAGAACCTGGCGTCGGCCAGCTGGCTGCCCGTGGGCTCCACTATGCTGGGGTCGTCCGTGACGGTGGTCACCTGGAGGTCCAGGGGCTGAAGCTGCTTGTCCAGGACCTCCACCACGCTCTGCCACTCTGAGCCCAGCTCCTGCCTCAGCTCCCAGCCCCTGACGCCGGGTAGCTTGTGGTGCTTGAAGAACAGCAGGTGTACGGCGTCCTTGACCTTCCGCGCGTATACCTGCTCCGCCTTGCTCACTCTTTTCGCCATTGTCTCCACTCCTCGTAGTCCACCATTACGGGCAGGCTCACCTTGGCCCGGCCCGGGTCGGGGCGGGGCTCGGGGTTGTGGATGATGATCGTCTCCTCCAGGAGCCTGTCCCACTCGACGTTGGCGTACCCGTAACTCACCATGAATACCGTCATGTAGGCCCTGTACACGGTCTCGTGGTATGTCTCGGCGCCCACCCAGTCCCAGTAATCTAAATGGCCACCGATGCCTGTCTTTTCCCCCAGCTCCCTCCAGAAGCCCTCTATGAGGTCCATGAACCCCTCCTCAGGGATGAGGCCCAGCTCCAGGGCCTCTCCTCTGGTGGCTGTCCCCGTCTCGACGACGGTCACGTCGGGGTTCCTCCACCTCTCGTCCAGGGGTATCAGGTCGCCCCAGTACCCCAAGCTCTCGGCCAGGGTCCGGGCCGACACCTGCTCGATCTCGACGACGGGGTGCCAAGACTTGAGGAAGGCATCCGCGATGGCGCCTATGTCCATGCGCATGAGCTGCTGGCTGAGCATGAAGGGGTCCTTGTAGAGGGTGCTGCTCTGGTGCTCTATCCACTTGTTCTGGCGCTCCAGGACCCCGCTGAGCTCCTTGAGGGCCTCCGCGTCCACGCAGAAGTCGCGGACGTCCTTGATGTTGGGGTAGTGTTTCCTGATGACGCCTATGACGTAGTCGAAGTCTATGTCGAAGGGCTCTATCTTGCCGGCCTGCACCATGCGGCAGAGGCTGATGACGCTCTCCAGCTCGCTCAAGGCTCGTCCTCCACTATCCTGGGCGTGGATACGTCCTCTGTCTTGTGAACCATGATTATGTGGGCGTCCTGGCCGCGGAACGTCACCTGGCTCGGCGTTATGGCCATGTACTGGCCCGTGGAGCCCTCCATGGTCTGGACTATGAACT
>DATKWY010000085.1:0-2730 GCA_035529295.1 Candidatus Desulfaltia sp.
TACCCTCAGGATTATGGCAGCCTATGTGGTAATGTTTTAGAAATATAAAAAATTCGTATAGCATAACATTACCAAGACTCAACGCGCGTTAGATAATACCAAGGAGGTTTTTGATTAACTGTGTGGGCCCTAGAGCCAAAGAGGAGTCGCCTCACTGAAGGAGAAGAATAAAGCAGGAGATGAAGTTATATCCGCCTTATCCCGGCTGGCACAGGATAAGCCACCCAGCTAACGATACACCCACCACGCCACCGCCGGACACCCAGTGAGGGGGAGGGGGGGTAGAGCAAGATAGACCGGAAACGGACGCCCCACACCAAAAGGAGCCACAGAACCAGTCCGACGCCGCATGAATCTATGCAAAAGCGCTGTTCATACCATACAAAAACACGGTACATTCATCACATCAAACACGCTGCTACTAGAGTCGATGTGTAAAAAAGATAGAGGGGTATTACATAATGGCGAATTTTTTCATTATTACAATAATATGTGTGCCCGCTCCGACGAAGCCGACGCCCACGGCACCCAAAAAAAGAAGATAACCAAAACCCTCCAAGCTCGGTTCAACTGACAGATTATGGGTTTTACGTTGCTTATAGCCACCCTTCTGTCCACATCATGCATGTCCGGGGAGGTAAGGTGTCCCAGGGACCTAGTCAGCTTCCACGATCCTCGACTCCCTTATCCACTTCTGGGTAACGAACTGCTCCAGCTCCCTCTCCTGAAGGATCAACTCTATCCGCCTCACCTCCTTCTCCAGCTGCGGGATGAGGAACTTCTCCAAGGCCACGACCCTTATGTGGGTCTTCTCCGCCTCCTCGGCCAGTATCCTGAGAAGGTTCCTGGTCTCAGCCACCGAGACCACCAGCTCAAGTGTCTCCTCGAAGGCGGAAGCAACGTCATCTATCCAGGGATCGGTGGTTGACAACCCGCAGCCCCTCTCTATAGCGTTCCTCCTCTTGACGCTGGACTGGAACTTGGGGGCCGTTAGGCCGTGTAAGGCCACCCAGTTGACTGAGAACTCGTCGTTGGCCTCGTTCAGCGCCTCAGCCAGCAGCATCTTCCTGAGGCTGGAGTGCCGTAGGGCCTCCAGTAGCAGCCTGTAGGCTTCCTGGAGGTCGCTCCCCATCTTCTCCTCGAAGGGGTAGAGTATCTCCCGGGTCTTCTCCCTCTCCATGTTCAGTATCCTGTACTTCTCCTCTAGGAGCTTGTGGGCCCTCCTGGCTAGGCCCAGCCTCTTCTGCTGCTTCAGCAGCTCGTGGCGCGTCGGCCTGGTCCGGGCTCCGAACACGTTGGACATGGTGTCACTCCAAGCTCTTCAGCAGCTCCAGGGCCAGGTCGAGGGTCTCGTTGATGGCCCTGTGCTCGGCTCCGCCCTGCCTGATGAAGCGGCGCTCCAGGCTCTCGGCGAAGGCCAGGTAGTTCCTCTCCTCCCTGGTGAGGGTCTCCTCCCCCATTATCAGTGAGAGGTCCATGGCGTTCTTGCCCTTGGCGTAGGCCGAGTAGACGGCGTCCGAGACCTTCAGGTGGTCAGCCCGGGTGGTGCCGGCTCCGACGCCGTCCTTCATGAGCCTAGACAGGGATGGCAGGATGTCCAGGGGTGGATAGATGTTCTTGATGTGCATCTCCTGGCTCAGCACTATCTGGCCCTCCGTGATGAAGCCCGTGAGGTCCGGGATGGGGTGGGTGATGTCGTAGTCGGGCATGGATATGACGGGTATGGTGGTGATGGAGCCCTGCTTCCCCACGATGCGTCCGCTACGCTCGTACAGAGAGGCCAGGTCCGTGTACATGTACCCGGGGTAGCCCCTCCTCGCCGGGGTCTCACCCCTGGCCATGGAGACCTCCCTCAGGGCCTCACAGTAGTTGGTCATGTCCGTGAGCAGGACCAGAATATGGTACCCCTTCTCAAAGGCCAGGTACTCCGCGGCCGTAAGAGCGATCCTGGGGGTGATGAGCCTCTCTATGGTGGGGTCGCTCATGAGGTTCATGAAGACGATGGTCCGCCTCATGACCTCCTTGCTCTGGAAGCTTCTCCTGAAGAACTCGGCCTCCTCGGCGTTCATCCCTATGCCGGCGAGGATTACGCCGAACCCTCCCTCCTGGCCCGGTATCCTAGCCTGGCGTACTATCTGGGCTATCAGCTGGTTGTGGGGCAGCCCGCTCCCCGAGAAAACGGGCAGCTTCTGGCCCCTCACCAGGCTGAACAGGCCGTCGATGGCCGAGATGCCTGTCTCTATGAACTCCTGGGGGTAGGCCCTGGAAGTGGGGTTGATGGGTGCCCCGGACACCTCCATCCGTTTACCGCTTCTGAGAAGAGGCTTACCGTCTATGGGCTTGCCGAAGCCGTCGAAGATTCTGCCGAACATGTCCTCCGAGACGAGCGTCTTCATTATCTCCCCGGTGACGTGGACGGTGGTCTCCTTGCTCACCCCCGATGTCCCCTTGAAGACCTGGGCGACCTGGACGTCTCCCCTGATCTCGATGACCTGACCTATGCGCTGCTCCTCCCCCACGCTGAGGCGCACTATCTCGCCAATGGACACGTTAGGTATACCTTTGAGGAATATGAGGGGCCCCGCGACGCCCTGCACCGCCCTGTAGCTTATCTCAAGCATCTCACTGGCTCCTGAACTCCCTTCTCAGCCGCAGATAGAACAGGTTCATCCTGCCCCTCATCCTCCAGTAGGCCCTGTTCATGTCCGCGTCGGACATGGTCTTGATCTC
>DATKWY010000086.1:0-7720 GCA_035529295.1 Candidatus Desulfaltia sp.
CTGGGAGAGGCCTGCTCCCGTCGCCCAGGGGTATGTTGGCCTCATCGTCCACTGTCACGTAATCTATAACCTCCGCGTCGCTGAGTGGAGGCAGCAGCTCCCCCAGCTCACCCTGTACTACCCTTAACCAGTCAACGTACTTGCTTCTCCAAGCCAACCAGCGTTCACCATGACAAGGATGTGGGGATCAGGTAAAAAACCAGCGGAAAAAAGGGGGTTTAAGCGGTGACGCCCTTGGCCACCTTATTTCGGGTGACGCTAGGCTCGGGCTGCGCCTCGTCCGCGTTGGGGGCGTTCCGCCTCCACGCCCACATGAGCCTCGTGGGGATGGCCCTACCGGTCATCTTGAAGCGGTAGTCCTCTCCGTCGTGGACGAGCCTACCCTTCATGGCCACCCTGACGCCTACCCGGGCTGGGGCTACCCTGCCCACTGCCTTCAGCTCCAGGTCCTCTCCATGTAGCTTCATGGCGAACTTACCGTCACCCAGCAGCACAGCCTTGCCTTCCACCTTCACCCGCTCACCGTCGTGGCCCACCGTGCCCCTGATCACCTCGTAGAGGGTGCCGATCTCGGTGGTCTTCACCTTGCGGACCGCCAGGTACAGACCGATGGGGGTTCTCTCCTCGGCGTCCTCCGTCGCGTCGCTAGACCATGAGAAGCCTCTCATGTGGACCAGCCAGATGGGTCCCCGGGTCTCGTCGTTGGCTGCTGCGTCCTCGACGCTGCCTATCATGGCCTCGGCCTCCGCCTCATCCAGGTCGTCTACGTCTAACTCGGCGGGGGGCTCGGCCTCGCCGATGCTCTGCCTTATCTGGAGCCTGTTCCTGAGGGTCTCCTTGAGGCGCTCCAGCTGCTGAGCCCTGTTGAAAAATGGCTCAGATTGGGATGTGTCTGCCTCGGGCTGGGCGTATATGGGGGTCAGGCCCGCCGCGAGGACCGCGGCCATCACCATGGCCGCTATGAGGAGGGTCTTGGTTGTCCTCATCTCTCATCGAGGTCACCATAGGCTGAAGTGTACCTTAAGGAACCCCGTGGACAGCCTGTTCCGGCTACGGAATACCTGTTCCATGGACTGACGCGTGTCAACCATCCTGATGCTCCCATTAATGTATGTTTAAAAAGCCATGACTGTTATGTATAAACATGCAGAAAATAGGCGAAAGCTTAGCAGTAACAGTAGTAATCTCCGTGCTCATCTCGGTGATAGCATCAACAGGATTCATCTTCTTTATGCTTCAACAGCCCACATTTCAAGATGCCTTCAAGGGGCCTCAGGGAACCCTAGGCCCAACGGGGGCAGTCGGACCAGAAGGCCCCCGAGGAATACAGGGGCAGCCCGGATCAGATGGTCTTCCAGGGACACAGGGACCACCCGGCTTGACGGGCCCCCAGGGCTCAGCAGGCCCAGTCGGCCCAACAGGGTTCTACTCTGTCTACTCCACGGTGAGACCGTCTAACGATGTCTCTTCCCTACTGGCAAAAAACTGGGTAATACAGGGAACAGGTGGAAGATCAGGTGAGACTATATTACTGCAACAGAACTCGGACTTCGGGTCATACGCGGTGCAGACCATCACTGTGGCTCTCAACCAGGGAGTGGCATTCGACATGAAGGGTATGGGGGTTCGGGTGGAGGTTCACCTCGATGGGTACGTCATTTTCTACGCTGATCTCAGAGAGGGTATTGACTGGACTCGGGTCACAGTGCCCTTCGGAACCCTCCCCACCGGCTCCAGAAAACTATACATTAGGGTGCTGCCTGGCCCGGACAATGGACGAAGCATGGAGTTCAAATCAGCGTCTTTGGTGCAGTTTACATAGAGGCTGCGTAGCCTCGCAATTTTTTCTACACGCATATGCGCCTTTAGAAAACGGTCCCGAATGCTCTACACCTAAACCTGTTCCGGGTAAACCATATAACCCATGCCGTTTCAATGGGTGATGTGAGCTACACGGAGGAAGACAGGAGGCGGCACATAATGGCCACGCTCTACAAGAGCGACTCGTGGGGGGAAGCCTCGGTAGAGATGGCCAGCCTAGCCCGCTTCCTTGAGGCCGACCCTGAGACCATGAAGGATGACCTGCTCTACCTGAAGGGCATCGACTACGTGATGTTAAGCGGCTCAAGGGTGGCCTTGACGGAGGCAGGTTACCGCGCCATGGACAACCGTGAGTTCAGCTTCTGCCCCCACCTCTGAGCGACGACAGCTGAACTATGAGCACCCCTGTGAACACGAGGCCCATACCCAGCATCTTCGTGGAGCTCAGGGTCTCCCCTAGGAACATCCAGGAGAGGACCGCTATCTGAATGAGCATGGTGTTCTGCAGGATGCTTATCTCGAAGGCCCCCACCTTGGCCAGGGCGCGGTTCCAGATGAAGAACGCCGCCGCCGTGTTGACCACCCCCAGCCAGAGGATTATAGCCAGGGACTGGGGTGACACAGGCCTCAGCCCCTCGAAGACCGCCGCCGAGCCCGCGATGAGGACTGTGCCGGAGGCCATGGCGAAGGCCGACAGGGCCAGGGGGGTGATACTCCGGTCGGCGAAGAACCTTCTCCCCGCCACCAGGTACACCGCCCAGCCCAAGCCCGACAACAGCGTTATGGCCACGCCGAGGAGGTTCCCCGCCTCTATCCTGCCACCGAAGTAGATGTAGGCGCCGCCCAACACCATCAGCACACCCACCAGCTGGGGCGTGGTCGGCCTATACCCAACCGTCACAGCGTTGAACGCGAGAACCATGACGGGGGTGAAGTTCAGTATGAAGGTGACGGTGACCGCCGGCAGGTAGAAAAGGCCGAGGCACTGGAGGCCCTGGGCCACGGCGTAACCTGACACACCTAGGAGAGCCAGCTTCACAGCGGTGCCTCTGTCCAGCTCCCTGTGGGCGCCCCGGGCGAAAGCCACGGACAGGAGAACCACGGAGGCCAGGACGTACCTCAGGGCCACCAGGAGCAGGGGCGGCGTGTCCTGGAGCCCGATCTTGGTGAGGACGTAGCTGGATGACCAGAGGAAGGTGACAAGCAGGGCCTCCAGGACGCCCCTAACCCGCGCATCAGCCATGGCTACAAATTATTGTAACTGGTTTAAGGGCTTGATGCCCAAGCCACGCCTTTTCCCTGAAACAGCAAAAATCTAAAGCCCAGTACCCCCTATTAGAGTGTATGAACGTAGAGGAACGCATAAAGGAACTCGGAATAGTACTCCCTGAGGCGCCCAGCCCCAAGGGCAACTACATAGGGGCCAAGTGGGCCGGAAACATAGCCTTCAGTTGCGGCCAAGGCCCCTTCACGACAACCAAACGAGGCATGGTGGGCAAGGACCTGACCATCCCTGAGGGCTACCAGGGGGCCCGCGAGACGGCCATGAACTGCCTGGCTCAGCTCAAGAAGCAGTTGGGCAGTCTCAACAGGATCAAGCAGGTCCTCCAGGTGATCGGATTCATCAACAGCGAGGAGGGCTTCATGGACCAGCCTAAGGTGCTCAACGGGTTCACAGACCTCCTCATAGAGATCTGGGGCGACTACGCGGGCCGGCCCGCCCGGGCGGCTCTGCCTGTGCACCACCCCGGCTGGATATGCGTCGAGGCCTGGATGGTGGTGGAGCTCCACCCCGAGGACGAGTAGCTCCATACTTCTTTATCCTGTCTCCCCACCTTTTCTCTGAGCGTTATGGGTAGGCTTAACGAGAAGGTTGCCATAATCACCGGGGGCAGCAGCGGGATAGGGGAAGCCTCCGTGAGGCTGTTCCACAGCGAAGGAGCCAAGGTGGTGGTGGCCGACGTACTTGATGAGAGGGGCCGGGCGCTGTGCAAGGAGCTGGGCGGAGGCGCATCCTATGTTCACTGTGACGTGAGCGTCGAGGCCGACGTCAAGGCGGCTATTGACTACGCTGTCAGCCTGTACGGAGGCTTGGACGTTATGTTCAACAACGCAGGGATAGCGGGGGCCGTGGGCTCCGTGGAGGATGTGAGCGTGGAGGCCTTCGACAGGACACTGGCAGTGAACCTGAGGGGCGTGTTCCTCGGCGTTAAACACGCGGCCCCCATAATGAAGAGGCAGGGCCATGGAAGCATCATAAACACAGCCAGCGTGGCCGGCATCCGGGCCGGCTACGGTAACCACGTGTACAGCGCCGCGAAGGCGGGGGTCATCCAGTTCACCCGGTCCGTGGCCATGGAGCTGGGCGAGTCAGGAGTCCGGGTCAACTGCGTCCTCCCCGGCTTTATACCGACGCCCATGATAGGCCTCGCCAGGGGGCTCACCCAGGAAGAGGCAGAGGCGAAGCTAAGCATAGTATCCGAGGCCTTCAGGGGCGCCCAGCCCATCATGGGGCCTGGGAAGCCGGAGGACGTGGCTAATGCCGCCCTCTGGCTGGCCAGCGACGACTCCCGCTTCGTCAACGGCCACGCCCTGGTGGTGGACGGAGGGGCCACGGGGGGCCGCATGTGGTCCGCCTACATGAAAGCCATAGAGGGACTCAAGTCAGAGCTCGAGAAAAACTAGCCTAGTCCCCGGCGCAGGTCCTCCAGCTCCAGCTCGGCGCTCCTTAGGAGGTCCTCCAGCTTCCTCTTCCTCCAAGCTATACGAGCGTCCACGAAGGACTCAGGGTCGCCCCCGTACTTGGGTACCTCCTCCTCCAAGCCTCTCTGGAAGAGGCTGCCGAGGCCTAGTATCTTCTCATCGTTTTCGATGGACTTTAGTATCTTGGCTCTGCAGGCGCTGCACCTCTCCAGGTGCTCCAGGATGTTGAGCTCAGTGTTGGTCTCCACGATGAAGCCAAGGTACCTCCCCTCCAGCCAGAGGAGGTCGAGCCTGTCACAGTCCTCCATCCAGAGTTGCGGTGGGGCCCACGTTTAAAACCTATTGGGTTATCTCCAGGTTTGCGGTGGGCACCCAGCCCTCCCTCCCGTCCCGGGTCCTGCAGAGGGTCCAGAGGTGCACCTCCGTAACATGTTCCAGTACCTCTCCTTCCTCTACGGTGAGCTCCCCGGTGTCGTACTCCTCGGTGATGGTCCCCACGGGACCTTTCCTGTCTAGATACTCATCCGGGACCCAGGACCAGACCCCATCATCGTTCTCGCACCAGTACCAGCCAGGCATATCAGGGTCCTCGCGGCCTACCTTCACCTTGTCCCCTTTCTTGAAGGCGACAGAGAAATCAAAGGAGGCCTTGTGGGGCTTGACCACCCGTAACTTCACACTTCTAAGGTAGACAGGCCCGTTTTAAAAGATGCTAAAATAATTTTCTAAGAAAAAAGGTGTTAGGCTACCAGGCGCCGCCTCTGTCGAGCCACTCCTTGGTCTCGGGGTGTATGCTCTTGTAGTTCTTCTTGATGTACTCCCTCACCTGGTCGGCCAGGGCCACCGTCTTGTCGTAGCCCTTCTCCTTGATGAACTCCTGTATCTCCTCCTGGGTCTTCCTCTTGGGGCTCCACTCGTCCTCGCAGGCAACCCTATACAGGAATCTGGTGTAGTTGGCCGCGGCCAGGTGCAGGTACTGCATCTCCACCTTGTCCAATGTGTCGTACTTTGTGTGGCCGTAGCCTCTGCCCGTCCTCACCTGGGTGGGGTCGCCGCCGCTGCCGCAGGGCACACTCTTCAAGAAGAAGGGCCAGTGGTCGCTGTAGGGGCTCACGTTCTGGTCGGTGGGCACCTCGGCCACCATCTGCTTGGCCCACTCCTCGGCCAGGGGCTCAAGCTCAGGGAAGTCATGGAACACTACGCCCTTCTTGCCTGCGCTGCCGCCGCTGTCCAGGTTCAGCATGAACCTGCACTTGTCCAGCTCCGCTGCGTGGTCCCTGGCGTAGGCGTAGCTTCCGTAGAGGCCGATCTCCTCGGCGCCGAAGCAGATGCACCTGACGCGGCGCTTGAGCTTGTCCTTGACCTTGCACAGGACGCGGGCGATCTCCATGACGGTGACGGCCCCCGACGCGGGGTCCACGGCGCCCTGGCTGATGTCGTGGCCGTCGTAGTGGCTTCCCACTATGATGTACTCGTCGTCCACAGGGTTATCGGGCACCACGTCGGCCACCACGTTATAGGTGACCACCTCGTGGTTCCTGTCCGTGGTCTTGATCCGGGCCACCACCTCCTTCTCGCGTTCAAGGAGCCGGGCTAGGTAGGAGCCGTCCTCGTAGCTGATTCCTATGGCTGGGATGACGGGGTTGATACCACCTGTGGGTGGGCCGTAAGCCGGGTAGTGGTTCATGAATATCCAGCCCTTGGCGCCCGCTATGACGCTCCGCATGTACTTCTCGCTCCTGTGAAGCATCCGCTTCATACCTCTGGGCATCGCGGACGTCACCATCAGAACGTTTCCGTCGATCTCCGCCTTCCTCTTCTCGTAGTCGTCGATGGCGCCGTCGCCCAGATACACCAGCTTGCCCTCCGCCTCGGCCCCGATGCTGTGGGGGAGGCTTATCACGTCGAAGCATTTCTTAACGGGTTTAACGATCTCCAGGGTCGCCGGGCCCCTCGTCCAGCCCGCTATCTTGAACTCCTCCATGTGGGCGTTCGCGCAGCCGTACTCCTCCAGCTTCTTCACCATGTAATCGACGCTGGGCCTGTCCCCCGCGGAACCGGGGAACCTGCTTCCATGCACGTCGCATAGGACCTTCAGGTTGTCCATGGGCTCAGAGCTGGTGTACACCTCTGCCATTACCTTCTTGTCGACATCCAGATACGGGTTAGCCAAAAATCTCACCGACATATACTCGCTTCATGTGGATATAAAATTTCAATAAGGCGCCAACACTTGAATGGGCATCTTGAAAAACTAGTCTCCCCTACTCTTCAGATCCCTGGGCTCAAACAGAAGCACCACAGAGGGCTCATCGCTTCGAGGGCAGTGCTCAACGTTTCTCGGTACAACGCACAGCTGACCCTTGTTCAACCGTACGTCCTCGCCGCCCCTAATCTTGATGGTTATTGAGCCCTCAACCACGTAGAATAGCTCATCCTCCTCAACATGCCTGTGCCAATGGTACACGCCGTGGAAAACAGCCATCCTGATCACCTGATCGTTGACGTACGCCACGTCTACAGGCGACCATGGCTCAGACGTCTTCAGGGCCAGTTTCTCGATATCGGTGACTGAAATCATGGTGAAGACTATGGGTCCATCCCTTAATGATGATAACTATTACCGGTGTCGACAATGGGTGAAGGGATATTATTAGCTAGATGACCTCCTCCCAGCTCCCCGACAGCCTCTTCAGGTACTCCAGGGTCTCAGGCCTCAGCCCGTCCTTCCTGGCCTCAAGGTAGGCCTGCAGCTTCTTGCCTAGGCGCACAGTCTCCTCGTAGCCCTGAGCCTGAACCAGCTTATCTATCTCAGCCTGGGTGCGGTGAGCTACGGGCCAACTGTCCTCGTTAACGAGCCTCACGGCCGCCACAGCCGCGTTGCCTATGCACTCCCGCATGACCCTGGGGTCGCACTTGTCCACCGTGTCGTACTTGGTGTGACCGAAGCCTCTGCCCGCCCTCCTCCGGGCCTCCTCGGGGTCCCCCATGGTGGCCGTCGGGACGCCCTGGAGTAGGAAGGGCCAGTGGTCGCTGTAGGGCCCCACCTGGCTCCAGAGGGGCAGGTCGACTCCCAGGTCGGTTATTACCTGCTTGAACATGGGCTCCAGGCCGGGCCAGCCGTGAAGGCAGAAGCCCTGCCTTCCGGCCCTGCCGGCGGCGTCGAAGTTCAACATGAACCTGATCCTGCTCATCT
>DATKWY010000087.1:0-5143 GCA_035529295.1 Candidatus Desulfaltia sp.
AGGTTCACGCGGGCGCCATACCGCCTCGGCATCCTCAGGCTGTCAAGGCTGATGGTGTAGGGCTCCGGGAAGTCAGGGATCACCAGGACGTCGCTGAGGGTCCAGCTCCTGCCCAGGAGGGTGAGGACGGTGCCGTCCACGATCCTGAAGAAGTTGGTGTCCTCCACCCTGGGTATCCGCGGCAGGAACTGGTTCAGCAGCAGCACAATGGGAAGCCTCAGCAGCTTGGCGGCGTAGATGGTGCTAAGCCGGGAGTCTGAGAAGACCACGTTGGGCCTGAAGGCTTTCATGTAAAGTATCTCGAACCTGATCTGCTCCATGAAGATGGGCATGGCGGTTATCCCCGCCTCTATTGTGGTGCCCTTGATGTCTATGCTCCCCGTGGGGTCGTTCTCCATCTGGATGGGGGGCGCAGCCACCACGGGCAGCCCATACTTCTGGACATAGTCCACGGCCTCCAGGTACGTGGAGAAGAGGACGCTGCCACCCCGCTTAACAACCTCCTGGGCGATGGGGACGCTTCTACTCGCGTGGCCCAGTCCTATGCCGCATGGGCTGAAGTAGATCCTTGACCCTTCAAATCCGTCCAACGGGGTGACCTTATCCTCAGGTTAACTTATGTCTCGACACATTGCCTCGGGGTGACTCCTCTCCGAAGATGATGGCCTGGAACCTCTCCACCTCTGTTTCCTCCAGGAGCCAGGCGTCTGGGGGTAGGCCGGCCTTCAAGCAGCACTGGGAGAGGAACTCCTCGGGGTCCCAGCCCCATTCAGTGGCCACTTGGGGGAGCAGAAGCCCTCTCTTCATCCCTCTACCTATTATGAGGCCGTCTGTGCCGACCTTCACGTGTTCAGGGTACTCTCTGGGGGAGCCCACCTTAATGGTTTCGGGGGGCGTCAGGACGCTCACCTCCACTGTGATCCTGTCCATCTCAGATGCCTTAACAGGGGGAAACCGGGGGTCGTCGAAGGCGGCGTTCAAAGCCGACTCAGTGAGCGCCTCAATCAGCCGTTTATAGGGCAGAGGGTAACCTATGCAGCCCCTCAGATTGTGGCCGCCCGCCCCGAGCTTGTTGAGGGTGACGAAGACCCCGCATTTCTCATATGTGGCCTTCGGGGCGTCAGCCACGTTTGGTGCCTCAGCCAGCCCCAGCCTCGCCTCTATGGTGGCCCTGGCTAAACGCACCAGGTACTCCCCCTCCTTTTCAGTTAGACTGAACAGATGTATGGCCCCCTTTAAGACAAGCTCACCTCCATCATCTTATAAAGACTTAGCCCGGGCCCCCATCCTCTCGGCCTTCTCGAGGGTGGATCTTATCTGATCCCAGTGGCTCCCCCTCCAGAATATGGAGCCGCACTCTTGGCAGACCCAGAACTCGTCGAAGGCGTTGAGAGAAGCCTCGGGCACATGCTCGGAGATCATGCCCTTCTCGGCTTTCTCGAGGCCCCCGTTGCACTTGGGGCACCTGGACTCTGAGACCTCCAGCTTCAGGTTGAGGGCCGACGCCACCATGCCCAGCTGCTCCACGTCATGCTCGCCCTCCACCAGCACCACCTGGACACCCCTCTTGGCGGCTCTAGCCGACAGATCCCTGTCCCGGGTCAATAGCACCCGCCCTGTGGTCGCGGCCTCATCTATGAGGTCCTCGTCGGCGGCGTCCCTCCGATACTCAGCGTCGAACCCCGTTATCCTCAGCCACCGGGACAAGGAGCCCAGCATGCTGTCCACAAGGAAACGGGGCCTCATGAGTAGAAGTATGGTTGGCCGGGTTAAGGGTTTACTCCTCTACCCTACAGTCCTCGCAGAGGAACTCGCCGTCCACGGTCCGCAGGTTGTTGCTGTAGATCTCGCAGCGGTCGCAGTACCCGGCCACTGATGGCCCTGACACGTTGGCCAGGTTGGTGATCTCCCTCTGCTCCTTCATGATCTCCACGATGGTGGGCACCAGCCGTATGATGTCCCTGTCCGACACGATGCCGACCAGGTCTCCCTTGTAAATTACACCTAGGCGCCTCATGTTGAGCTTGTCCATGAGGCTCATGGCGTCCATGAGCTTCATGTCCGGCTCCACCATCCTGAGGGGCGAGGACATGATCTCCTTGGCTATCACCGCCTTGGGGGCTCTGTCTCCCGCTACCACCCTGGTCACGATATCTCTCTCGGTGACGATGCCCACAGGCTTGCTCTGCTTGTTGACGACGATGATGGCGCCCACTCTCTGGTTCTTCATGGTGTCAGCCAGCTCCACCACGCTGGTGTCCTCGTGGACTGATATGACGGGGCTGGACATTGCTTCTCTCACCAGCATCCTGGACGTGATCTCTAGTACCATCAGGCGCCCTCATATCAACTTGAGGTTCAAGGGTATAAAAACATCATGAACCCGGCGCACCCGAGTTCACTTAGGAGTCTGTAAGCACCTCATGGAGGGCGCCACACTCGCCACAGCAGATGGTCTGGCATATGCCGCCACCCACCCTCTCGGCCTGTATCCATGAGCCGCACTCACTGCACTTGATGAGGTATCCTGTGGCGCCGTCCCCGTCCAGGGAGTGATACCTCACCCTCTCGGCTTGGATCAGGTTCACAGGAAAGGTCGGTCTCTTTAAACCCATCCTGGAGGCCTTGAGTCTTATAGCGTTTGAGGTTCTGGAGGGGAACTCCAGCACAATCTCATCGAAGGCCTTGTTCGACGTATACAATTTGGTGAGTCTTCTAACCTCTTCGTCTGACCACTCTCTCACTCTAGCCATACCCAGTATCCACTATCCTTGAACCTGAAAAGGTGTAGCGGGGCTCAGTTCCGGGAGGCTTAACCCCGTCCCCTCGGCCGGACCTTATCCGTGTGGACCCAGTCCAGTAGCTTCGGGGGCCGCGCGCAGGGGATTGTTCAGGCAAACCCGAACAAGGTCGCTGCTCAACCGCCGCTAGTGGGCTAGCCAGCTGGGCTCAGACCCCTTCTCCCCCGGGTGCCCCCCGCTACAGCAACACATTGGACCCGTTTATTATAATATGGTTCTGTTTCACGGAGAAGGCATTACGGGCGGCCTACCGTACGCGCCCTTATAGAGGTTTTGCCTCACACATGTAAAGAATGTTACACCTTTATGTGACAACCGGTGTATTTACCTGGGGATAGAAAAACACGGGGAGACGCCTTTAAAACGCTTAACACGAACTACAAAAGATACGTTGTCAACCCATACATGTCGACAGCGAATCCATGTGTGGTCCAAGAAAACGAAACGTTTAATGCGAATACATTTCACCATATGCTGAGTCTCATGGATGTCAAATACCTGCACAGACCCGAGCTACAGCAACCCAACATGATAGCGGCTTGGCCCGGGATGGGCTACCTAGCCAAGATATCCGCCGACTACCTGAGGAGACGCCTCAGGGCCACCCTCTTCGCCGAGATAAAGTACTACCACAACGTCCTAGTCTACAACAACGGTAAGGCGGACCTGGCCCCCATACGCCACAAGCTCTACGCATCCAAGGAGCACAACCTGATCATCTGCGTGGGTGACGCCCAGCCCAGTATACCCGAGGAGAGCCTGCGGCTGGCGGAGAAGATTAGTGAGCTTGCCCTCGACCTCGGGGTGAAGCGCCTTTACACTATGGCGGCCTACCCCAACGATGTCTATGAGACGCCTGAAGTTTACGGAATCTACACGGATGAGGCTATGAGGCCTGAGCTGGAGGCAGCGGGCGTCAAGATACTGGAGACTGAGGGGGCCGTGAACGGGCTCAACGGGGTCCTCATCGGGGTGGCCAAGATGAGGGGCATTGACGGCGTGTGCCTCATGGGGGACATCACCTACGCTAATGTGCCTCAGCACCTGGCCAGCAAGGCGGTGGTGGAGAAGCTTGCTGACCTCCTGTGCCTGGACATAGACACCGAGCAGCTGAGGATCAGGGCTCAGAGGATAGACGCTTCCATCAAGAAGCGGCTGGACATCTACGAGGAGGAAGAGGGCTTCCTCCCTGAGGAGAAGAAGCTGGGGTACATCAGCTAACCTATATATAGGGTGCAGGGAAATAGAGTTGAAACCCACCGGAGCTACAACGCTTGAAGCCGTCTGAGAAGGTCTACTGGATCAAGGCCGGGGGTGCCCTGGTAACAGGCGCCCTGTGCATGTACCTTAACTCTATCCTGGGGCTACAGGAGCACCTGACGCTCATGGCTGGTGTCAGCGTCTACGTGGCCCTGTCTGAGGGCCTGGCCGTGTTGACGGGCATCGACAGAAACAGGACCATAAAGATAGGTATCGGGGCCTTCCTGTTCCTGTGGCTCTTCGCCTGGACCCTTCTGCACACCCTGAATATTACTATGGTTTAGAGTGGTTGTCGGTGTTTATCCGGTAGTTCAGTAGGTCGGTCCACGCCGAGAAGTATCCCAGGTCCCAGTTGGTCCTTATGGGGCTGCTGTTGAATTTGTTGAAGTCCTCTGTGTACTTCTTCATGCTGCTCTTGTTGAACTCCACCCTGTTGAAGAAGTCCCTCTCGTCCCCTGACCGGACGGACAGCAGTATCCCCTCCAGGGCGTTGATGTAGCCTGCCCGGTACTCGTCGTCGCTGAAGCTCTTGGTCTTCACGTCCTCTAGGGTGCGCTCGGCGTCGGTGAACTTGCGCTCCAGGACGTTGGCTATGAAGGTGGACACGGCCTCCTTTGTCTTGCCGGTCACGGTGAATCCTTTTGTGGGGTTAGAATTCTTCGTCACTCTCGATTCCTCTCTCTGTTATCCTCATGGGTACCTCTCCCTCGGGGAGGCTGGGGCTCGCCGTCAGCTTGGCTATCCTGACGTTGTTTCTGCCCTTCCTCAGGTATATCCTGTTGTGGCTCATGTGGCCTATTATGTGGCCTCCCACGGGCGTCACGGCCTTGCTGAAGAAGGCGTCCGGGCTGGCCATCACCTGGTTGGTGATGACGGCCACGGTGTTGAAGGCCCGGCTCAGCCTCATGAGCTTGTGGAGGTGCTTGTTTAGCTGCTGCTGCCGGGGGGCCAGCATCTCCCTGCCTAGGTACTCGCTCCTGAAGTGGCTCATGACGCTGTCCACGATGATGAGCTTGACGCCGTTGTCCTTGATGACCTCGTCGGCGTTGTCCAGGAGCACCGTCTGGTGGTTGCTTGTGTAG
>DATKWY010000088.1:0-3173 GCA_035529295.1 Candidatus Desulfaltia sp.
ACCGTTGGCTCTCAGCTGGTTGGCCAGGGCGTACCCGGCGCACATGGGGACGCTGCCGCCGACGATGCCGTTGGCTCCCAGGGCGCCCACCTCGGGGCAGAAGATGTGGTAGGCCCCGCCCTTGCCTCTGTTGGTGCCCGTTGCCTTGCCGGCTATCTCGGCCAACATGTGCTTGAGGCTGCAGCCCTTGGCCACCAGGTGGCCTAGGGGTCTGTGGGTGCTTCCGATCTGGTCCCCTGCCGACAGGTGGGCGCTCACGGCGGCGGCCACTGCCTCACCGCCTCCGCTGAGGCTCACGTGCCCTATCTTACCCTCGCTGGTGAGCTGTCTTACTCCGTTCTCGAAGGTCCTGATCCTGACCATGTCTCTGTATAGGTCGAGTCTCTGCGCCTTGATCAGCTTCATTGAATTCACATGCACACTGATAATAGGACGGGATTTAGAGTTAACTACTCAGAGCCACCCGCTCTCCATGAAATGGGCCAACAGAGCCAGGAGGAGAGCCAAGACTATGGCAGGGTGGAGGCTGGCCGCGTGATACCTGATCTCTCCTGCTTCCTTGAGGAACCTGAGCACCATCCCCGAGCCCACAGTGACCAGGAGGAGGCCAAGCGAGGCGCCGCTGCTGAAACTAAGTTCACCTGTTATAGTCTGCGCGAAGTAGACTATTGCTAGAGCCAGGGCAGTGAAGCCCATCAGACAGTGAGCCTTGACGCGGCTGATCGTCTGCCGCGGAGCCAGCCTGTTAAGCACAAATAGCGAGGCCGAGGCCAGCACGGCTACTACTGTGAGCCACCCTAAGGGAGTCATTGCGTCTCCTCGTCCTCGTCGGGGGCGAAACACTGGTACCCCCACCGCTCCTCGTCGCCCAGCCCGGTCCTTATCTGCTGCCGCAGTGACGCCAACATGAAGGGCAGTATCACCGCGAAGGCGATGATGGGGTCCGAAAGGTTCCACATCATGTGGATCAAGGCGGCCACCACCACACCCGGTACGATATCCACCAGTTCGATGTTGCCCTTGAGCACCTTGGCCAGGCCCAGGCTCCTGCCCGCAATGGCGCTCCAAGCCAGGTGCATGAAGGCCGTCGTGGAGCGCAGAAGAATGGCTGTGAGGGCCGGGTACTGGAGGTTAACTATCATCTCGTAGAGGTACCAGAAGTTCTCCAGACCCGCGAACCCGGCCCCCGCCGCGGCCCCATACACCATGCCGTCGATGTGGTCGTTGAACTCGTCCTTGACGCGGCTGCTCTTGGCTATCAGGTAGACGCCGTATATCTTCAGGGGCTCCTCAATGAAGCCCGCGCCTCCCACCCCCAGGAAGGGCTCCGTGATGAGGGTGTTGAAGACGGCGGCCGCTATGCCGCTAAAGGCGCCCCAGCCGAAACAGTACGCCACCAGGGCCAGGGGCTCTCTCTCGTACCTGTCGCTCCTCACCATATAGACCAGGTAGACGAGAGGCGCCGCGTACCCGGTCACCAAGTAGCCCAGGTAGGCCATCCACTCTCCGCCATACGTCACCATGAGCCCCATAGCGAAGAAGACCAGGGCCCCCAGGATGTAGGGCACCAGCGAATGGGGGGGCCTGTTGAGGTAGACAGACATGTTAGGCGGGACCACAACGGGTGAAGGGTTAAAGAGGCTCCTGAAACTCTCCTTGACCATGTCCAGGGTGCTGAGCGGTACGGGTTCGCGGCCCAGATATCCCTGGCTCTCGGCCCACTCGGCCAAGCTCTTGCCGCAGCAGGTGCAGAAGGCGTCGCCGTGCTGCACATCGGCTCCGCAGTGGGGGCACTTCTCTATGGTCTCAGCCTCACCAACTATCAGCGCCTTTACTGATATAATTTATAGCACCAGGAGCCTGGTCAAAGCGACGGCGGGGTTGACAGCCAGCGTCGCAGCTGTGTCCGAGACGCTGGATATGGTGGGGATGACCACGTTGTCCGGGTTGAGGCCCCTCTCGAAAGCCATGTAGGCCGAAGTGATGGCGAACAGAGATATCACCCCGAAGCTGATGAGGTTGGTGCAGAGGGCCACCGACAGAAGCCGCGGAAAGCTGACGCCCTCCGCACCCGGGCCCACTATCAGGAAGCTTATCACTGCGAAAACCACATGGATGACGGCCGCCGGGGCCTCCACCTGCAGTATGCGTCTACCTGCGTCCCGGAGCTCCTCCAGGAAGCCGCGGGCGTAGCCCAGAGCCATGTCGGTGGTCATCTTGCTGCCGATGATGCTGCCTATATTGCCCAGGCTGTTGGTGAGGGCCGGGTACATGACGATGAGGCTGGGTATCTCCCTGATGCTGCCCCCCAGCCTGCTCAGCAGGACGCCGTTGACGCTGCCGAAGACGCTGGACATGACCACGATGAAGGCCCCCTCCCGGAGGGTCTGGCGGAAGAACAGATTACTCATGCTCCTGAGACCCAATACCACCATGGCGGCGGAAACAAGGATAAACAATGCGTAGAGGGCCCAGGTGTAGGCTCCCCCCAGGAGGATCATGGAGACCGTTAACACGTAGAATACCGTCACCACAATGTCGTTCACCGATGCGAGGATGGGGTAGACCAGGATGTCAGGGTCCAGGCCCCTCCTGTAGGTCTCGATGGCTATTACGCTGGTGATGGGGACGCTGAAGCAGACGGCCACCATGCAGGCAACCGTGGGTACGCCCACGAAGACCGGGAACAGCTCAAAGCCAACATTTCCGGACACCAAGTTCAGGGTGAAGCTGACCACCCCCAGGACCAGGGTGTCTAAGGTCGTTATGACGAGTACGGACTTGATCAACGCATAATAGTTCTCAGTGTTGTCTCTGAGCTGAGGCTTCACCAGGCCCAGGTGGAGCATGGTGGCCAGGTTTCCGCTGAATATTCCGCCGATGCAGCCCCTGACGGTCAGGACCGGGGGGAAGAGAGCGAGGATCCAGGGACTTGCGCCGAACAACGGGGTGAAGACGGCGATGAGGCCCCCCGCCAGGATGCTTATGGTGTTGAAGCTAAGAGCTAGGAGAGTCTGACCTGAGACGGTGCTAAAGAATCGGCTTAGTAGCTCCCTCACTGCCGTGGTTGCCCCAACGGTACATACGCTCCATACACATTCACGGGACGGGTTGTCCCAAGCCTAGTTACTCTCACGCCTTAAAAATGTATCAAAACCCAGAAATAGGGGGCT
>DATKWY010000089.1:0-5356 GCA_035529295.1 Candidatus Desulfaltia sp.
GGCGTAGGCGAAAGAACCCAGCAGAAGGCCGTGGAGATCCTCAGAAGGGCCACGGAGCTCAGAACCACGGCAGGCAAGGACCCCATGGGCCTCGCAGCCGCGGCCCTATACAAAGCCTGTGTCATGTGCGACGAGAAACGCACCCAGAAGATGATAGCTGACGCAGCCGGCGTCACGGAGGTCACCATACGAAACAGGTACAAGGGGCTGAAGGAAGCACTGGACCTGGAGGTCTAGCCACCGCCCCATTTATTTCAAGTAACCCCTAAATATTTATCCCCATCAAGCCAATATCGCTTCTAGGCATGTCTGCCACCGAGACGACCCTCATAATATGCATAGACGGGGACGACGACATAGGCAAAAAGGCTGAAGTGAAGACCCCTGTCATCGGCAGAGAGGAGAACCTCAAGGCAGCAACCCAGCTCGCCGTATCGGACCCCGAGGAGGCCGACGCCAACGCCATGTTCGGCGCCATAAAGCTCCACGACAGGCTCCGCAGAGACTACCCCAAAGAGAGCTTCGAAGTAGCCACCATCGCCGGGACCAGCTCCGGCGGCGTCGAGGCCGACCGAAAAATGATAAAGGAGCTCGGCGAGATCCTCAAGGCCTACGACGCCTCAGGCGTCATCCTGGTCACGGACGGCTTCGCCGACGACGCCCTCATCCCCATAATCCAGAGCCGGGTGCCCATCACCAGCATCCACCACGTGGTCGTCAAGCACAGCGAGCGCCTGGAGGAGACCTGGGCCGTCATCTTCAGGTACCTCAGGATGCTGGTGGAGGACCCCTACTACAGCAGGGTGAGCCTAGGCGTACCAGGCGTCCTCCTGGTCATCTTCGGGTTCCTTCTGGCCAGCGGCCAGGTGGAGAACGCCGGCATGGTCACGGCCTTCGTCCTGGGCGCCGTACTCTTCCTGAAGGGCTTCGGCCTCGACGAGCGCATAGCGGACGTCAGACCCAGGCTGCCCCCGTCAAACCGTTTAATGACAGTCATAGCCGGGGGCATAGGCGTCATCCTGGGCCTCCTGGGATTCTACCAGGGCATCACCTACGCCTGGAAGTTCCTACCCGAGGAGGTGGCCCCCTTCTGGGACCTTGCCTTCTGGGCGGGCCGCCTACCCGAACTGGCGGGCAACTTCCTCATCAGGGGCGCAGACCTCATAGCATTGGGCGCCGCCATAGCCCTCATCGGGGACGGCGCCAGCCACTACCTCCAGAAGAAGAACGTGAAGAGATGGGAGAACGTCATCGGCCTCATATTCCTGTTCTGGATGAGGCTAATAGTGCTGGAGTCCGCGGAGATACTCATAGACCCGGAGATAACCCTCACCCTGTTCAGTCCCCTCATATTCTACACCGTCGCCGGCGTGGCCACGATAATCCTGGCCGTCATCCTCATCTACAGGAGGTACGGCCGAGAGTTCTTCTCTTACCCCCTCAGGCAGGAAGACTGAACGCTAAGATTTTAACCCCAGGGGGATCGGATAGGGCAAGGTGGATGCATGCTCTACGAGCTCCTCAAAGCCATAGGCGTCTACGGCCTCTACGAGAGGTGGCTCCAAGAGCAGATAGAATCCAAGCCCAAGCCCAGCCACATAGGGGTCATCACCGACGGCAACCGCAGGTGGGCCGCCCAGCATGACCTGATACCCTGGGAGGGCCACTGGGAGGGGGCCGAGAGGGTGGAGGACTTCCTGGAGTGGTGCATGGGGATTGACATCAAGACGGTGACTATCTACAGCTTCAGCACCGAGAACTTCCGCAGGGACGAAAAGGAAGTGGAGGAGCTCATGAGGCTCTTCGAGAAGACCCTGGAGGACGTCAAGAAGTCGGACTACATCCACAAGAACAGGGTCAGGATAAGGGCTCTGGGCCGCCTAGGCATGCTGCCGGAGAGGGTGCAGACGCTCATCCACGAGGTGGAGGAGTCCACCAAGGACTACGACAGCTACTACCTGAACATCGCCATAGCCTACGGGGGCCGCGCCGAGATCGTGGACGCCACCCGCAAGATAGCAGCCAAGGTGAAGAGCGGCGCCCTGGAGCCCGAGATGATCGACGAAGCCGTGATGGAGGCCCACCTGTACACGGCTCACCTGCCCCAGCCTGACCCGGATCTCGTCATCAGGACCAGCGGGGAGAGCCGCCTCAGCAACTTCCTGGTCTGGCAGTCAGCCTACAGCGAGCTCTTCCTGGTGGACGTGTACTGGCCGGCTTTCAGAAAGATCGACCTCATGAGGGCCATCAGAAGCTACCAGATGAGGAGCCGCAGGCACGGGAAATAGCCTTATTACATGATTTGTTTAATATCATTGTCTCTTGACGCGCTTTTTTGATTCTTTGTTTTTTTACGAAGACTTAAAAAATGGGTGATGCACCTATTATTCTCACGTGATGAGAGCAACTCAGGGCAAGGTAGACGATACCAGGCATAATCCCACCCTAATACGTAGTAATACACATGGAAAAGCCGGCTCGTCGAACATCAGCCTTGAATCCTTAACACGGAGAAGTTAACCTGATAGGGTTAGCCATCCAGGTTTGACTCCATCACGTACGGGGGAGTACGATAACGGGGAGCGGTGTTAAGTGGTCTACATTAAAAGAGTGATGGTGAAGAACTTCAAGTCCTTCGGGGGGGACCCGGTCAAACTCAACTTTCAGCAGGGCTTCAACATCATCACGGGACCCAACGGCAGCGGAAAGAGCAACATCCTGGACGCCGTCCAGTTCGTCCTCGGGGAGCTGGGCAGCAAGCGCATGAGGGCACCGGATCTGGCCGGCCTCATATACGATGGCGCAGGCGAGGACCATGAGGGCAAGGCCCAGGTGTCCACCGTCAGCCTCTACTTCGACAACACGGACCGGGGCCTCCCCATGGACAGGGCCACCGTCAGCATAGGCCGCAAGCTGGACAGGGACGGCAAGAGCGACTACTACCTGAACGGCAAGAAGACCAGCCGGCGCCAGGTGGTGGAGGTGCTGGAGATGGCGGGCATCACCCCCGGCGGCTACAACATAGTGCTCCAGGGCACGGCCACGAGGCTCAGCGACCTCACACCCCAGGAGCGGATGACCGCCCTGGAGGACCTGGTGGGCATCACCGAGTACGACCAGAAGAAGGCCGACGCCAAGGTGAAGCTCAGCGAAGCCGAGAGGAAGATAGAGGTGGCCCAGGCCCAGATAGGGGAGATACGTAAGAAGGTCAACGAGCTGGAGCAGCAGAGGAACAACGCCCTCCTCTACGGGCTGCTGGAGAAGGAGGAGAACCAGCTCACCGCCACCCGCGTCAGCGACCAGCTGAACAAGCTGGAGCAGAGGCTGGATGAGCTATCAGGCCAGATAGCCGAGCGGGAGGCCGAGGTTAAGCGGCTGGAGGAGGAACGGGAGAGGCTCGTCTCCGAGAGGAGCGGCGCCCAGCAGAGGCTGGACGAGTTCAGCAAGGAGGCCGCCGAGCGGGGCAACACCAGGATGCCCATGCTCAGGTCGGACCTGGTGGGCAAGAACTCTCTGAGGGACTCCCTGAACGGGCGGCTGCGGCAGATAGAGCAGAGGAAGCTGGTGCTCCAGTCCACAGTCACGGAGAAGGAGAGGGAGATCGAGGGGAGCCGCGGGGAGATCGCCAGCAGGAACACCAAGCTGGCGGAGATTCAGGAGCGTGAGGTCACCCTAAGGGGCGAGCTGGAGGAGAAGCAGACGGAGCTCCAGGCCCTCAACGCCAGCATTCACGGCGCCAGGGAGACGGCTGAGCAGAACCAGAGGCTCCTGGAGGAGTTGGCGGAGAGCCTAATGCCCATGCAGGAGAGCCTCAGCGGCGTGGAGACCGAGATCAACAAGCACCTCATGGCTGTGGATTCCATCAGGGACCGGATAGGCGGCTTAAAGGAGAAGGAGCAGGGCTTCCTGGAGCGGCGGGAGGCGCTGATGAAGAGCATGGCGGACTATGAGGCCCTGAAGGCTGAGGAGGCCAAGAAGCTGGAGGACATGATCCAGACCGTGGAGGACCAGATCCAGCGGCAGAGAAGCATCAGGAGCACCATCGAGGGCGCCAACCAGCTGGCCAAGGAGGCCGAGACCACCATCACGGAGCTGACGGCTAAGAGGGACCTGTGGCAGTACGTGGTCACCGAGGAGAAGGCCCTGGAGCGGATCAGGGAGATAGGTGAAGCCGGCGCCATGGCGGGCTACCACGGGCCGCTCCGCTCGCTGGTCAAGATCGATCTGCCGCTGCAGAGGGCCGTGGAGAACTCCGCCGACGGCTGGATCAACGCCGTGGTGGTGGAGGACGTGGAGACGGCCAAGGAGCACGTGGAGCGCCTCAAGAGGACCAGGCTGGGCATGACACGTTTCATACCCCTGGACCAGCTGAGGGAGCCCCAGGAGCTCCCCGACCTCAAGATCAGGGGCGTGGTGGGGCCGGTGCCCAGCCTCATAAGGTACGACGAGGTCTACGCCCCAGCCGTCTACCTGCTGTGGGGGGACACCTACGTGGTGGAGGACGACGCCACGGCCGACCTGGTGGTGGCCGAGGGGTACAGGGCCGTCACCCGGACGGGGGACGTCTTCGAGCCCACGGGGGGAATCATAGGCGGCTTCTACCGTAGGCCGCCTGAATGGAGCAAGCTGGTGCCCAGCCAGGAGAGCATCAGCAGCCTCTCCACTACCATCAAGGAC
Source organism: Candidatus Desulfaltia sp. (assembly GCA_035529295.1). Taxonomy (GTDB): domain Archaea; phylum Thermoproteota; class Bathyarchaeia; order TCS64; family TCS64; genus RBG-16-57-9. Next base: position 4,678 of record DATKWY010000089.1, read on the forward strand.
CTTAGGGGCAAGCTCAGGTCGCGGATGAAGGAGCTCCGGGACAGTGGGTTCGACCTCCGCAAGTTCACCCAGTACATGGAGGACAGCCAGGAGCGGGTTAAGCGCATCGAGGACGAGGTGAAGGCCACCCAGGAGAGCGTGGAGCGCCTGGACTACAACCTCGGCGCCCTCAGGGAGACCATGGAGAAGTCTGGGGGCGAGATTGAGAACGAGGAGAGGCTCACCCAGACCCTGGAGGAGCGGAAGCAGAGGACCCTGGAGCAGATAGAGGAGACCAAGGAGAGGGTGGCTCAGCTCAGGGAGGTGAAGCTGAGCGACGTTGCCAGCCTGGAGCTGGACAGGAACACCCTGAACCACGAGTTAGGGCTCCTGGATAGGCGGCTGAGTGAGCTTCAGAACGATAAGAATATTCAGGGTGGCTTCGTGGAGCGGATACTGGCGCTTAAGATCAACGAGGCCCAGGTTGATATCCAGAGGGCCGTGGAGGAGCAGGGCGCCCTGGGCGGCGAGGCCGAGGATATCCGAGGGCGGCTGGCGGAGATAGAGGCGGACGTGGGTGAGCTCCAGAAGATGCTCTCGGAGGTCACCTCTGAGGTGGAGGCCACCAGCAAGGTCTACGAGCAGCACCAGAGGACCCTCCGCCAGTACGAGCACCAGGTGGAGCAGATGGGGCGGCGCC
>DATKWY010000090.1:0-4855 GCA_035529295.1 Candidatus Desulfaltia sp.
ATATACACCAGCAGAAGCAGCGGCGGCATCCAGTTCCTGGAGCTGAGAGACGGCACAGGAGTAATCCAGTGCACCCTGAATAAGCGCAACGTCCCCGAGGACACCTTCACCCAGGTGGAGAAGCTGCCCCTGGAGACCACCCTGGAGCTCAAGGGCAAGGTGAAACGTGACGACCGCGCCCCAGGCGGCTGGGAGCTCCGCGTCAACGGCGTCGGCACAGTCTACGAGGCCCAGCAGGACTACCCCATCGTCAAGAAGGAGCAGGGCATCGAGTTCCTCATGGACAACCGGCACCTGTGGGTCCGGGAGCCCAGGCTCCAGACAATATTCCAGCTCAGGGCCAAGTTCCTCCACGCCGCCCGCGAGTACTTCGACCTGAACGGGTACACCGAGTGCCACAGCCCAACATTCATGACTGCCAGCGTGGAGGGCGGCAGCACCCTCTTCAACGTGGAGTACTTCGACAAGAAGGGCGTCTACCTCAGCCAGAGCTGGCAGCTCTACGCCGAGGCCATGATAGCAAGCCTCGGCAAGATATACACCGTAGCCCCCAGCTTCAGGGCCGAGCCCCACAGGACCAGGCGCCACCTCAGCGAGTTCTGGCACCTAGAGGTGGAGGAGCCCTGGACCGACCTCAACGGAATCCAGGCCACCGGCGACAGGCTGGTCTGCCACATAGCCAACAGGCTGGCCGAGGATGTGCCGGACAAGGTGAGGAAGGTGGGTGGGGACCCAGATTACCTGGCCAGCCTGGAGCCACCGTTCCCCAAGATCAAGTACGACGAGGCGGTGGAGATCGTCCAGAAGCAGGGCGTGGAGATGTACTGGGGGGACGACTTCGGGTGGCAGCAGGAGGGGCCCCTCACGGAGCAGTTCCAGACTGCCTTCTGGGTAGTGGGGTTTCCCAGCGGTATCAAGCCCTTCTACCACATGCCCGACCCGGAGCGCTCCGAGGTGACCCTCAGCTCGGACCTCCTGGCCCCCTCCGGCTACGGCGAGATTATAGGCGGCGGCCAGCGCGTCCACGACTACCAGCAGCTCTACCAGCGCACCATCGACGACGGCTTGGACCCCGCCAACTACGCCTGGTACATGGACCTCCGCAGGTGGGGGACAGTGCCCCACAGCGGGTTCGGCCTAGGTGTTGAGAGGGTGCTTATGTGGATGCTGAACTTGGAGCACATACGGGACACCATACCCTTCCCCAGGGACATGCGCCGCGTCTACCCCTAGCCCTATAACCTTTTTAACAGCCGTTACGCCACACACCCAAATGTACGTGATGGACGTCGACTACAAGTCGGGCAGCAACACCCTCCACAGGGAGGAGTGCGTCCACGCTGTCCCCGATAACAGCCATGATAAGACCGTGGGGAAGCTGGGGGAGGGCGGGGGCTGGATCAGTTTCACCAGCCCCGGTGAGGCCGTCAGGTGGCTCAAGGAGAACCGGGTCCGGGGCCTCATAGTTCACTGCAGGCGGTGCGCCCCCCTAAGCACCATGACCCCCGAGCCCGTGGCCAAGCTCAACGTCAGCCTCCCCAAGACCGGGTGCGACGCCTGCACAGGCGCAGACTGCAGCTGCTCCACGGAGATGGAGATCACCGACACCAAGTCCCAGTACAAGAGGCTGGTTTCCCGTTTCCTGGGGGACAAGCAGGCCTAGGCTTCTTCACCCGGCTCCCTCAGCCGGTTCATCCAGAGGCCGAGGGTCATCTGCCACACGCTCAACGCTAGGGCGGAGGCTATCTCACTGTACCCGTTCAAAGGACCCAGCAGGAGTGCGCCCGCCGCAACGGCCCCGCCTGTGAATCCCAGGGCCGCGTGGACCCTCAGGCCCATGCCCCAGAGGTGGACGCTGAATACGGCCATGCTCAGGGGGATCAAAGCGAAGAGCAGGGTGGCCAGGTAGTCGTGGTAGGGCTGATGGTTTATCGTAGCCAACCCCAGAACCACGGTGATCACCGAGACGGCCAGGTACATGGCGCTCCCCGCCTGTCCAACGGGGGCCTTCTTGCTCAGCTCGAAGAGGCCCGTGCTGAAGAGCATCATGACGGCCCCCGTCATGGGGAGGCCGCTGTTGAAGAGGACGGCCCCGAACCCCGAGGCCCCGAGGGCGCTGAGGGTGTCCTCGGCGGGGCTCCACCCTGGAGTGGACAGGATGCTTAGGGATATCATTATGGCCCCCACGATGGGCGCGGCTACGCCGAAGAACCCCATGAGCCTGATGATTTTGACGTTCATCCCTGAGACATATCTTCCGGGCACTATATCATTATTCCCTGTACTCTGTGGAGTCTGGGACCCCTGCCTCACTGAAGGCGCGCCTCCTGTTGACGCAGGACTCGCAGCGACCACAATGGACGGGGCCCTGCAGGTAGCAGCTCCAGGTCTTCTCCAGGGGGACCCCCAGCCTCACGGCCTCCCTGATGATGCCCGACTTGGTGATGTCGCCGAAGGGCGTCGTGATGATGAAGGGCTTCTCGGTGCCTCTCCTAGCGGCCTCCTGGAAGGCCTGGTAGAACTCTTTTCTGCAGTCAGGGTAGTAGGGCTCGTCGCCTGCGTGGGCCCCGTAGAAGATGTGGTGGGCTCCTATGGAGTCGGCGTAGGCCACGGTGACGGCCATGAAGACCCCGTTCCTGAAGGGCACTATGATGGGCTCCGTGAACTCGCCTGTCACCTCCATGCCCTCATCCACCAGGCTCGTGACACCCTCGTAGATGCCTCTGAGGCCGGAGAGGTCGATGACCCTGTGCGTGGCGCCCATCTCCCCCGCTATGGTCTTGGCCCTCTCTATCTCCACCTGGGCCTTCTGGCCGTAGTTGAAGGTCACCGCGTGGACCTCGAAGCCCTGGGCCTTGGCCCAGTAAGCCGCGGTGACGCTGTCGGGCCCGCCGCTGAGTATGACTACGCACTTCACGTCTCCCACCACCTGATCCTCGACTCCACGGCCTTGAAGACCGTGGCCCCCAGCAGGTTGATGACCTGCTCGCTGACCAGCAGCCCAGGTAGGGTCGCCAGCATGGGTAGGCTGAATAGCTGCATCAGCATCCACGCCACGCTCAGGGGTATTATGACGGCGATGACCGCGCCGCATACATAGTAGCTGCCATTGAACCTCTTAGCAGCATAGTAGCCGGCTGCGCCCGCCAGCAGGCTCATGATGGGCATGAACAGTATCTCGTAGATGCCCGCGAAGGGGCTGAACAGGTTGGCCACCGCCACCCCCACCGCGTACCCAACAGCCAGCTCCCATTTCTTGGCTATACCCGGCCTAAGGACGCCGGCTACCCTGAACTGCAGGGCATAGAAGGACAGGGGCGCAAACACCACCACCATGGCCGCGTACAGGGCGGCGTAAACCGTGACTAACGTTAAGTCTCTTGTCTTCACACGTTTTACCTCCTTGCTCCGGGATTTTTATGGCGGAACGGGTCGGAGGCCCCACTCACCCGCCAACAAGGGCAACCGTGAAGCCGCTTATAACGGTTTCCGAGGCCACTGTAACCTTTGTCTGTACGGCGCTGCTACAAGACTCTATTTAATAGCCTTGGGCTGAGTGTAAACGCGAGGCGGTCTGGAGGGTCCGGGTTCCTCACCTTTCCCCAGTTGCACCCTCCAGCCATTTTCAACAACTATCTGCCGGAGAGGTACCTTATCTTGCTCTTGATCTCGAAGACGCGGCGGTCGATGACCTTCTCGAACTCGGCCATCTCATGGAGGCTTATGGGCTCCCTGCTGTGCATCTTATAGTTGATGAAGTAGCTGAAGGCCTCCGCGTATATCTTGCCGAACATGGCGCTCTCGGCGTCCGCGACGATGCCCATCTCCTCGAAGCGCTTGAAGGTGTTGTGGTTAAGCTCCAGGCGCCTGTCCATGAGCTCGTCGTCTATCGCCTGCTCCACGACCCCACGTGCTACAGCCTCCAAGGTTGACCGCCATGGACTCGGCCTTTCCGTTAAAAACCATTAAGGAAACTTATCAAGTAACGTTATGATAGCACATTTTTAGCTAACTAAGTTCGTGAGCAGGAATCAAGAACCATGTACCGTGTCTTTGGGGGCGGCGAATACCTTGAACCATATTAGGAATCTCTCAAATACCTTTAAGGCGTTGGACTAGGCGTGACCGGCTCACCGATAATCGATTACCATGTTCACGAATGCCACTCCAGGGACGCCCCAAACGCGACCATTCAGAGCCTCATAGAGGCCGCCGAGGCCAAATGCGTAGAGGAGGTAGCCTTCACGTCCCACCTCATACTCGAAGGCCCAGACATGTACCTGGGCGTGCAGATGGACGAGCTGGACGGCTACTTCAGGCAGGTGGAGGAGGCCCAGAGGGACACGGCTGTCAGGCTGAGGGCTGGCCTTGAGGTGGACTACTTCCCATCCCAGGAGAGACAGATAGAGGCCATCATAGATGAGCACCCCCTGGACTACGTCCTCGGCAGCACCCACTACATTAACGGGGTAGACGTGGGCTCCAGGGTTGAGGCCAGAGGATTCTTCACGGGCCGCACCCTTGGGGAGGCCGCGGACGAGTACTTCACGGTCTGGAAGGCAGCGGTGGAGTCGGGGCTCTTCGACGCCATTGCCCACCCGGACTACTGGAGGAAGTATCTGCACACGGCCCGGGCCGAGCCCGCCACCTGGAACGAGTACGGGGAAGTAGTGGCGGATGCCATAGACAGCCTGGTGAGCCACGACGTGGGCGTGGAGGTGAACACCTCAGCCACAAGGCACAACTTGGGCGGCTTCTACCCTGTGAGGGAGTTCTTGGAGGCCGCCCACGAGGCGGGGGTCCAGAAGGTGACCCTGGGCAGCGACACCCACGCCCCCGAGGTCCTAGGATATCT
>DATKWY010000091.1:0-3012 GCA_035529295.1 Candidatus Desulfaltia sp.
CGTAGATACCGTAGAGGTTGTGAATCCCTATGATCTCCTTCACGCCTTCAAGAGCCTCAGTGATGTACGCCTCCTGCCCTAGCTCAGTGTTTAATAGAACGAACGCCTTCATCTGTACCAATATGGATTAATAGGCTCACAAATATCTACTTTTTGCATACTAGAGTGGGTTTATTGTATCTGACTTCACCATGAAGAAGGAGGCCGCTGACAGAACAGCGAACAGAGTGAAGGACAGGAAGGCTAACCTATAGCTCCCCGTGATGTCGAAGACGTAGCCGGCGAAGATGGGGCCGCCCACGTTTCCGATCATCTTGAAAGGAGCCATCACACCCGATATCATGGCGAACCTTTTACGACCAAATAGTTCCCCCCTGAAGGCCATCAGAAGAGGTATGGCGCCTCCGTAGGCGAGGCCGTATATGATGACGAACGCGTACACGTGGACGACGCTTGAAGAGTAGGCGAAGAACAAGACTCCAACAGCCTGGATCATCATGGCGGCTGCAAGGAGCATCCTCTTATTCACGAAGTCTCCCATGGTGCCGAAGACCAAGCGCCCGACTATGCTGATGAGGATCATGAGACCCAGTATGGAGGCTGCCGTCTCCTGGTCAATGCCTATGGACACCAAGTGAGGTATCTGGTGGAGCACGATGGAGCCCAATAGGAAGCTGCGGAAACACTCCCCCAGGAGCAGCCACCTGAAGGTGGGGGACGATAAAGCCTGTTTCGTGGTGAACTCGGCCTCAGCTTTGCGGTGAGTCTGCCCCAAGCCTGTGTCGGCGCTCACAAGGAGTGTGTCTCCGTCTGGTAGCAATCCCATGTCCTCAGGCCTGTCCCTGAAGATGAGGACCATAGTTAGACCCGCTACCCAGAAGGTTATCCCACAGTAGACGGCGGTCATCCTCCACCCGTTCATGGTTATGGATTTAGCCAACAAGGGCACTATGATGGCACCGCCGAGGCCGGCGGCCATAGCGTAGATGCTCATGGCGCGGCTCCTCTTTCTGATGAACCACTGGTTGAGGATGGTGGCCAGGCTGTGGCTGAACCCCGTGTTGTATCCTACGCTTAGGACGCCCCCGTAGATCAGGTACAGCATCCAGACGCTGTCCACCCGGAGCATGGCTATGAAGCCTAAGCCGGTGAGGAAGGCGCCTACCGCTAGGAGCTTCCGGGCCCCGTATTTGTCTATCAGGTACCCCGCGACGGGCCCCTCCAAACCCCCTTCGAGGCGAGAGAAGCTTACAGCGCCTGAGACGACGGTGTTGCTCCAGCCGAACTCCTCCCGGAGGGGCGTGTAGAAGACGCTGAAGCCATAGAAGTATATGCCGGAGTCTAGGGCGTGGAGGATGACGGCCCCTAGGAGTATCCAGTACCCGTAGAAGACTTCCCCCAGCCTGCTTCTCACCCCCAAAGCATCACCCCGGTGAATCCCCTTAACCGTATGGCAGCGGTATAAACCATTACCCGGCGTTCCATGGAGTTGAACGACTGATCTATTCCCTGGGATTATCTCTGACCGGGTGATAGCGTGCCATGATAAGGTATGTCGAAGCAGGTAAACGTGCTACTGGTGGCCTTCGTCGTAACGGCCATGTGTCTACCGGTCCTAACCATCTCAGCGTGGCAAAAGACCCAACAGAAAGCAACGGACGACAAGGCGGCATCCGCCGCAATTAATCACCTCGTGGTGTCACCCACCTTCATGTTCGACGGGTTCAAGGAATCCGTGCAGGTGAAGACTGTCCAGCGCCTCGGCGACGGGCACCTCGTCCGCCTGGAGTTCGAGTGCGACCACAGCGGCTACGGTAACCGTTCAGGACAGACGCTCTTACAGGTGGTAACCCGCCACGTGGCTGAGGCCCACGTCATCAACGGCAGAGTCGTGGGCATTGTCTTGGACGGTGTCTGGGACGAGGTGGGGCAGGCCTTCATTGAAGGCTGACCCCTAAGGCCTCCTCTATTTTTATCAGTTCTCTAAGTGATAGCCTGGAGACGCTCTTACCACAGACTCTTCCCGAAAAGACCATGTGAGCCATCCGGGACCTCGCCTCACGCTTGGTCTCACAGCACCCAGCCCGTATCAAGGCTTCCCTGAGGCCGTTCTTGACGAGCTTGTCGCCCTGTACAAGAAGCTCACGCATCACCCGCTCCACTTTTGTCTCGGGCTCTCTTGGCTTCAAAGATACGATCCACGTTGAGGTCCCGGGCTCGGGTATATAGGCATCAGGCGGTACATCATCAACCTTGTTTACCGTGAAATATAGTTGGGTCACATACGACAGCTTAGTGTAGCCGGCGACGCCCACCCCAGCGGTGACCCTGTGGCCGAAGCTCTCCGACACTATGAAGGCGACTGCCCTAAAACTGGGGCGGGGAAGCATCTGTATCATGGCCTCACTTATCATGTATGGTAGGTTTGAGACCAGACGATCGTGCCTAGGGTAGCTTATCTTCAGCGCGTCCCCGGTGATGATCTCCAGCTTCGTCGAGCCCCTGAACCGGTCCAGGAGCACAGGAGTATACTTTGGGTTCTTCTCCACGGCGATTACTCTTCCGGCGGCCGAGAGCAGAGCCTCGGTTATGTTCCCCAGGCCCGGCCCCACCTCCACCACCGTGTCCCCGGGCTCTATCATGGCTGAGGCCACCAGCTTGGCCACAGCGGCCTCGTCCACCAGCTGCTGCTCATCTAGGGAGGGGTCAAGCTCGATGCCGTGCCTCTGTAAAAAATGGTGGGTGGTTTCTCTTAGGCTCATAGCGTTATAGGAGGTATCTGGGCTCGCCTTTGATGGACTTGACAAGTTCCAGGGTCTCCTCGACCTCCTCGTCGGCGCCCTCCACCAGAAGCCGTACCGCGCCCTCGGCGCCCGCTATGCCCCCTGATGAGTACAGGTATGCGTCCACGCCTGTGAGGATGCCCAGGGCCTCGATCTCGGTGATGATGGTGCCAGTGAGGGGCCACATTCTGGGGCCCTCGTAGTCCTCGTCGCTGGCCAGCATGTAGAG
>DATKWY010000092.1:0-2614 GCA_035529295.1 Candidatus Desulfaltia sp.
CGCAGCCGACGAGGAGCACGGCGTCCGCGCCCCACCTGACGGCGTTGAGCACGTTCCGTAGGCTGAGGTTGCTCATGCAGTTGACGTACACGGGCATGAAGCTGGCACCGTACTCCGTCTTGTTGAACCCGGCGGTGTCCAGGAGGTTGTACCCGCAGTCGTCGCACAGGAAGCCCACGACCAGTGGACCCGTCTTGTCCTCCGTGATGGCCTTCACCTGGGCGTCTATGAGGTCGAACCCGTAGTTAGGTGTCTCAAGGGCCCTGGTTGGGCAGCTGCTGACGCAGAGTCCGCAGCTCTGGCAGAGCTCCGCGTCGAACTGGGGGTACTCGTCCTCGGGTATGGTTATGGCATCGTAGGGGCACACGCTGCGACATATTCCGCACTTTCCGCAGTTCTCCTCGTCCACTATTGGGTGGTTGGCCTTCTTCTCCACGTACGCCCTGAGATACGAGCCGCCCATGAAGGCGGCTGCCCCGGCCTGGGCTATGCTGTCAGGTATGTTCTTGGCGCCCGTGCACGCGCCGGCTATGTAGACGCCTGGGACGCGGGTGACCGTGTTGGCCACCTTCTCGTCCACCTCCTTCATGAAGCCGCTCTGGGTAGTCTCCACGTTGAAGAACTCGGCCACTTGGCCCGCTCCATTGGCGGGCACCATACCGGTGGCCAGGACTACCATGTCCGCTTCCAGGTGCCCCGGCTCACTCATGCCGCTCACGTAGTCCACACTCAGGCCGTCTCCCTGGGTCTCCACGTTGAGGATGTCCCCGTGGACGAAGTTCACCTCAAGGGCCTTGGCCTCGTTGTACAGGGTCTCGAACCCGTAGCCGCTGGCCCTGATGTCCCTGAAGAGGACCGTGATGTCGGCGTCAGGGTTCTTGAACTTCTTGATGATGGTGCTGTGCTTGATGGCGGCCATGCAGCAGTACTTGCTGCAGTCAGGGCTGTACTCCGGGTCCCTGCTCCCCACGCACTGAACCATGACGATCTTGGAGGGCTTCTTCAAGTCGCTTGGGCGAACCAGTCTGCCTCCGGTTGGGCCCAGGGGGTCCAGGAGCCGGGCAAGCTGGTACTGGGTGATGACGTTGGGTAGCCCGTACCCCCACTTGGGTATCCCCGTGGGGTCGAAGTCCTGGAATCCCGTGGCCAGCACCACGGAGCCTACCTCCAGTGTCTGCTCTCCTGGCTCCTCGTCGAAGCTCATGAAGGCCGCTGGGAAGACGCTGACGCAGCTACCGCATCTGGACTCGGCCACGGCCTTCACGGCCTCCTTGGAGGGGGCCATGCTGTAGACCAGCTTGTACCCTGTTCCCGTCTCGGACGGGGCTGGCGCGGCCTCCACCGGCTGCCCCTTCCCGGCCTTGGGCTCCACGTCCAGCTTCACCGGCTTCCGCTCAACGGTGACCTTGAACCCTTTGGAGGTCCTCTCCACGTGCTTCACCTCGGTGCTCACGTGGTAGGTGATACCCCTCTTGGTGAGGAACTCTATCATCTGGGGGCCCCTGAGGCACTTGGTGCAGTCCTCCTCGGGGTACGTCTTGCTGATGAGGGGCATGGCTCCGCCTATGGCGGGCTTACGCTCCACCACGTGCACCCTGAAGCCCTGGTCGGCCAGCTCGCTGGCCGCTGTGAGCCCGGCGATGCCTGCGCCGACCACAAGGGCCTCCTGGCTTCTCTGGTACTGAATCGTGTCCATGGGCCTGATGGACCTGGCCTTGGCCACGGCCGCAGCCATGAGCCTCTTGGCCTTCTCCGTCGCCTGAGCCTCGTCCGGGTGAACCCAGGCGATCTGCTCCTTGGCGTTGAGGATGACCAGGTTCTGGGGGTCAAAGCCGGACGCCTCCATCACGGCCTCCAAGGGCCTGGCGCACACCGACCTAGTGCACGCGAAGGCGACCACCTTGTCGCCACCCCCCGTCATGGCCTCCACCAGCTCGTCCTTCACGGACCGGGTGCAGGCGGCGTCCACTGTGAGTATCTCGGTTACGCCCTCGAGGCCCCGGACGAACGCTTTGAGCTCGTTGAAGTCCAGGCTCTCCCTGAGGACGTCGCCACACGTGCAGAATAGTACCTGTACGCTCATGGCTATACCTCCTTGACCTCCACCATGCTGCCATCCACGCTGATGTCGAAGTCCACCATGTGGACGCTACAGCTGGTGCAGGGGTCGTAGCACCTGACTATCTTCTCCAGCCTCCAGCAGGCCTCGGCCCTCTTGGCGGGGTCGGCCAGCTCGGGTGCGTACAGTTTGGCGTTCTCGTAGAGGTCCTGCTGTATGAGCGGGTGGTTGTACGTCGTCGGGGCTATGATGTTGGCGTACCTGATGAGGCCCTGGTCGTCGATGACGTAGTGGTGCGTCAGGATGCCCCTTGGTGCTTCAATGAACGCTGCCCCTTCGCCGCCCCTGCTCTTCACGGGCACCCTTATGTCCTCGCCCGTGATGCCGGGGTCCTCCAGCATCTGGAGCACCTCCTCCTGGCCCGCTACGAGCTCGGGTATCCTGGCCAGGTTGAATCCCTGGACCTGCAGGCAGGTCCTGGGGAACAGTTTGAGGTACCGCTCCTCGTACTCGCCTGCCACGGGGAAGGGTATCCTGCTTGCTACGTTGAGTCTT
>DATKWY010000093.1:0-2838 GCA_035529295.1 Candidatus Desulfaltia sp.
GGCCCTTCATCCTCTGCTCGTGTATCTTCCAGCCGTCGGGGAAAGTCAGCTTCTCAGGCTTCCAGCCGTAGAACTCCCACGCCGGAACCTTGTATGTCTGCATGGAGATGAGTGGGCGCTGCTAATCTAAAAAACTCGTTATTACGAGTAACAGGTAACAAACACCCTGTCTCCCTACAAGGCCGCGGCTCCACCAACCTGCATGAAAAACCATCAAACTTAGCTAAAAACAATCCGAAAAAATATCACATTCTTCCACGCAGCTGTCATCAACCCCCCTAATTCGCTAAATTCCCAGCCACTGGGTACAGATTCCGAAAACGCAAAATTACAGGTAGCTTGTAACAAAAAGTAGGGGAGGATTACTCCTCGATGATCTCCACGTTGGCCCTGGGCACGGTGACCACGCGGCCGTCATCCAGCTCGATGTTCACCACACGCACCATGCTCTCCGACTCCAGCTGCTGCAGCTCCACAGGCAGGCTGTGAACCTTACCTATGGCGCCGAAGTAGGGCTGCCGGATGATCCTGATGGGTGTCCCCGGGATCATGCCGCTGGAGAGGGCCTCCTCGCTACCCTCCCCCACCTTCTTGTCGTTGGGGATGATGATCTCCGGCCTCAGGACGCCCGCCCTGATCTGGGTGGCGCCGTTGACGCAGGCCCTGAAACCCTCAAATTCCTTGAATAGGTCGAAGGTGCGCTGACTCATGGTCATCTTGCCGAAGCCCTCAGTGATGATGAGGGTGATGCCCACCTCCTCCTGGCCTGTGATGGCCACGCCTATCTCCTCACCTGTGAAGGTGGTAAGGTCCTCGTGCCTGATGCCTCCGCAGACGATGGTAGAGACGCCCACCTCCACGGCCTTCCTGAGGGCGTCCAGGGTCACCCGGCTGCCTCCGATCAGGACCAGGCCCTTGTGCTCGGGCTTGATCATGTCGGCTTCCAGCACCTGATCGCTGCTCTCCACCATCATGTGGATGTCGCCGTGGGTCTCCCCGCCGATGCCGAAGATACCCTGGATGAAGGCGGCGTCTGTCTCGATGACGGCGCCCTCTCTGGGCATCACCCCCACGACTGTGCCCGGGATGTAGGCGTCCACCTCCACCGGGATGGGGGAGCCCCTGATGATGACCTGGCCGGTGATCTCGCTGATGCTCTCGATGGTGCCCGTGACCGGGGACTTGACTCTCTTCTTGATGAGTCCGAAGAGGGCCGTGTAGCTTGCGATAAGCTCGTCCTTCTCCGCCTTTTCCCCCAGCTGCTTCAGCATGAACCTGGGTACGTCCTCGGCCTCCACTCCCAGGATCATAGCCACCTTAATGATCTCGGGGTCTCCGCTGATCTCGGTGCGGGCGATGACCTCGTCGTACTCCACCCTGTCCCCAACCTTGGGGAAGACCTCCCCCAGGATGGGGAGCCGCCTCATCTTCTCCACGCTCATGGACCGCTTTACCTTGAGGCCAGGCGTGTATGCGTGGGCTTCCTCGGCCTCCTTCTCGTCCCCGTTAGTCTTCTTGGCTTCTGCTTTCTTCACCATCTTAGATCAACGCCTCCAGTTTTTTCGGGTCGTATAGATTCACTGACTTGAACCAGCTCAGTAGGAGCTCCTTCCTCTGGCTCTCGTTCTCCGGCAGGTATAGGGGTCTGCCACGGGCATCCAGCATGATGCCGGCTACGCCGCCGCTCACCGTGGTTTCAAGCTCCTTACCGGGGCCGGCGCCCACGTTGAAATCCTTGGCGGGTGTAATCTTGGCTTTGGCTTCCTCCCTCTCGGGGAGCTCCACGATCTTGATCTCGCCAAATTTGAGCTCCTCCTTCACCTGCTCACCGTTAGGCATGTCCAGCTCCACTGTCATGCAGAGTTCGCCCAGCTTGCCTGTGCCAGCGGCCGCAATGTTGGTTCCCATTCTGACCAGGCAGTCCTTGTCGAAGATGCTCCACGCCGCTTCCCGGTACACCGTGCTCAGGACGCCTATGTGGGGCATCATGAAGACGCTGTCCTGGAACATCCTGGTGACTCCCTCGGGGAGCCAGGCGTCGCTGAGGATGTACATGGCCTGGACTCGCCTGGGTGCGTGGCTCAGGAGTCCGCCTGTGCCTGCGCAGATGGCGATGTTCATCATCTCCACGTAGCTGTCGGCCACGGCCTGCTCGAACATGTCGCTGATGGTTCTCTGCAGCTGTATGCCTTTGAGTCTTGTAGCTATGGTCCTGTGGTGGTGCAGGCCAAGTCTTAGGGCCTCCCGCGCCACCGAGTGCTCCACTATGAGGTCCTCTAGGGTCTGGGGGATGGTGGTGGGCCTGATCATCTTGTTCATGAGTCGGCTGGCTACCTCCTCCTTGTCCAGGTTGAAGGGTATCCACCTCATGATGTTGTCGATGCCCGCCTCCTTCATGACGTTGGTGACGCTGTAGCTCATGCCAAGGTTGGCTGACACTGAGCGGACGAACCTGCCGTCCACCACCGAGTACACGTTGGTGGTGGCGCCGCCCAGACCTACGCCCAGCACGTTCTGCTTGTATGAGTTAGCGATAAGCTGCATGGCCATGCCCTCGCCTGCTGGCGTCGGCATGATGTCGACGTCCGTCCACTTCATCAGTTTCTGGTACCCTGGGGCGTGACTCATGACGTGCTCCATGAAGAGCTCGTGGACGGCTCGCCTAGCCGGCTCAGTGTTCTCCACCTCCAGCACGGGCCTGATGTTGTCCACCATCTGTAGAGCGAAGTCTGCTTTCATCAGGTTCTCGATCTCTTTCCTCAGGCTCTTGTTGCCCGCGTAGACGATGGGAAGCTTGTAGGCCACGCCCAACCTGGGCTTTGGCTCAGCTGCCTTGAT
>DATKWY010000094.1:0-3546 GCA_035529295.1 Candidatus Desulfaltia sp.
ACCATCTTAGCCATGCTTCTCATGTGTTCTGTGGGGTTGGAGCGCATAAGGTTATCCACTTAGCTTCAGGAGAACGGTAATTGGAGGAAAATCGTTTTGGGTGGGGGGTTTGTTCCTAGTGACACGGATATTGAAATTCTCAATATAACATATTAATTGGTTGTTAAATTAATTTGCCCCACTTATAAGAAATCATGTTAAATATTTCTCGCCATATGGTTCACCATGAAGCTTGCTGGCTCTGACCTTCTAGTGAAACTCCTCGAAGCTAACGAAGTAAAATACATCTTCGGAGTCCCCGGCGGCCACCTCCTAAAATTTTACGACTCCCTGAGAGACAGCGATAAAATAACGCCCATACTAACCAAACACGAGGCCGGCGCCAGCTTCATGGCCACAGGCTACGCACAGGTCTCAAGAAAATTAGGAGTATGCGTCGGCACAGTTGGGCCAGGCGCCACAAACCTGGTAACAGGGGTCGCCTCAGCATACATGGACTCCACCCCGGTCCTAGTCCTCACAGCTCAGGTGGGGACAAGCGCCATCGGGAAAGGAGGGCTGCAGGAAGCCACCGGCCAAGGGCGGACACCAAACCACGTAGAGATATTCGACGGCATCACAAAGTACTCCACACTAGTGGCCAGAAGAGGATGGCTACCTCAAGCCTTTAGAAACGCGATGGTGCGCGCATTAAACGGGCGCCCTGGACCGGTACACCTGGACATAACTGCTGACACGTTTTCCGCCGTTCTCGAAATAGACGAATCCCAGATAAAACCCTCAAAGCGAATCCCCATGGCTGGAAGATTGGAGGACGTGAAACAAGCCGCTGCGCTTCTACTTGACTCAAAGAACCCTGCAATACTCGTGGGAGCAGGAGCCATTGAAGCCGCAGAAGAGATTCGGGAACTTATTGAGACCTACAAGATACCCGTAGCGACAACCCTCAGAGCCAAAGGCATAGTCCCTGAGAGCCATGAGCTTAGCGTCGGCTGTGTCGGCTTGTATGGCACGAACGTGGCGAACAAGTTCCTGAGGACAGGAATCGATGTACTTTTAGCCATAGGTACAAGCTTCAGCGAGTTCACCACGCACGCATGGGACCCCAAGTTCCAGCCAGAAACAGCTCTCATACAGGTAGACGTAGATGAATGGGAGATCGGCAAGAACTATAATGTAACACTTGGCATCCTCGGCGACTCCAAGATATTTATGAAACAGCTACTCGGTGAAATGAGGAACATAGGTGTAAAGCAACTCGGAAAAACAGAGGATCTGAAGAGAGAAAAGTCCAGCAGAGACTACTACTCTGACCCAAAGATGGCCTCGGACACGTTACCCCTTAAGCCGCAGAGATTGATGAAAGAGCTCAGGAAGGCTTTGCCTGATGACACAATAGTTTTCGGAGATATTGGCAATAACTTGGCATGGATAGAGAGCTTCTTCCAGGTAAACGTTCCCAGAACCTACTACATAAGCTCCAGCATGGCCTCCATGGGGTACGGGGTAGCCGCAGCCATCGGCGGTCAGCTAGCCGCCCCAAACCGTGACATCGTATGCGTCTGCGGTGATGGAGGGTTCCAGATGCAGGGGATGGAGGTAGTGACAGCTGTGAACTATGGTTTGCCAGTGAAGTGGTTCATCATGAATAACGGTATGCTGGGCATGATCAAGGATACCCAAGACGTTCTCTTCAATGGGAGACGCATCTCCACAGACTTTGTGAACCCGGACTTTGTAAGGCTCGCCGAGGCCATGGGGGCAGTAGGTCTAAGGATCACTAAGCCCAGCGAGATAGGGCTAGTAGTGGAAGAGGCTCTTAGCAACGATAAGCCGACTGTGGTGGATATTGTGATCGACCCTGAGGAGGCTCCGAGTTTCGATGCTAGGGCTGAGGCTATGGTGAGGGCTTGGGGCGTCGAAGCATCATTGTTCCAGAAAATGAAGATGATCCCGGAGCTTCTCCGAAGAAGATAATATTTAAAAATATTTTTTTAGATGGGGTTTTAGTTACACACTTTAATTACTCGCGAAGATAGTATCCGCGCGCGCAACTTCTCCCATGTAACTAGGTAAATTAGAGGAACGCCTTCACCAGCTATCGATATGAATCCTCTCGTCATCTTACCCCTTAACCTTGTATACGCTCACCACGGATTCCGAAATACATCCTAACACGACAACGTTGAACAGGTTTGGCTCCTCAAGGACCCAGACGCCCAGCCCCGCGCAGAGAGAGCTGTTTCACTGGGTTAATTTACAGAGATTCTCATGAGCAGGCTTCTCCCACCCCGGCTACTCGCCGTCGGTTTCACCATAGGCGCCCTCGTCTCCACAAACCATTTTTTAACAAGTAGGGTAAACAGTGAACCACAGTTGATGAGGGCCCTGCGATGAGTGAATGTCCTAAATGCGGCGGAGATATGATCCAAGGAGAGGCGTATGTAGACGTCGAAGTCCAATCGACCAGCCCGGTGATGAGCGGCATGATGCCGTCCATGCCCGGGATGAACCTGGGGGGAGTCGGTATGAGGCAGGAAGAGCGCATCAAATGGCGTGAGAAGACGGGGGAGAAGAAAGGCTTCCTGATAAAGAGCGAAGAAGTACGCACCATGGCGGTGACGGGCAGAAGATGCCTCGAATGCGGCTACATCGAGCTCTACGCCCACAAGTAACCCCCTCTCACCGCGGACCCCGAAACACATCCTAACGCGACGACGTTTGAACAGGCTTTATACCCTCACGGGTTATCTTCACCTGTATGAAAGTCCTTGTCCTTGGCGTGGGGAAGATGGGCTACGGGCTCCTCAAGGACCTGGACGCCCAGCCCCACGTAGACGAGATAGTGGCAGCAGACATGAACACAGAGCAGGCCAAAGCCTACGCCGAACGAGTCGGAGGCGACAAGACCACGGTGGTCAAGCTGGACGCCACCGACAAACATGAGACCGTCAAGCTCATGAAGAGGGGCTTCGACGTCGTAGCCTTGGCCCTCCCACGGCCCTTCTGCGACGCCGCCGTGGAAGCCGCCGTCGAGGCGGGGGTAGGCTACGCCGACGTCGCCGCCGGGTTCGACACCATCTTCAGCCAACACGGGAAAGCCGAGAAGGCGGGGATAACAGTGGTCCCCCACATCGGCCTCGACGTGGGCATCGACAGGGTCCTCTGCGGCGTAGGCGCCCGCAAGCTCGACCACACTGACGGCTTGACGGTCTGGTGCGGCGGCTTCCCCCAGAGAGACACCGCCGGCTACCACAACCCCCTCAGGTACAAGATAAGCTGGTACTGGCCCTACGCCGTCGACAGCAACCTCCGGACCAGCACCGTCCTCATAGACGGCGAGACAACCACCATAAAGAACCTCAGCGACCCAGAGGAGATCACCTTCCCCCCGCCCATCGGCAAGACTGAGGCCTACACCACCGGAGGCCTCATGGACGTGGTCCAGCACCTCGGCCTCCAGGGAGTCAAGACAGCCGTAGGCAAGACGGTGCGCTGGCCCGGCCACTGCGAGACATGGACCAAGCTCAAGCAGCTCCACCTCCT
>DATKWY010000095.1:0-2530 GCA_035529295.1 Candidatus Desulfaltia sp.
GAGGGAGATCAGGGACCTGGCAGTGGGGCTCGCCCTAATCATAGGCATCCTGTTCACCACACCCTGGAGGACCCTCATAGCCTACCCCACGGTCCTGGTCGGGGGCCTCATCATATTCGCGCTAGCCTTCCTGCTCCACGAGCTGGCCCACAAGTTCATGGCCCAGAGGCTGGGGTACTGGGCCGAGTTCAGGATAAACCCGCAGGGCCTCATGATCACCCTTCTCAGCTTCATCTCTCCCTTCAAGGTCATCGCGCCGGGAGCCGTCATGATCAGGGGCCTCATGAACTGGGATGACTATGGGAAGGTGAGTATCGCGGGCCCCGCCACAAACATAGGGATGGGACTGTGCTACTTCGCCCTGTCACTGGTGACTGGGGGGCCGTTCATCGACTTCTTGGTGTACCTTGGTATGTACATCATCGCGAGCCTGGCCCTATTCAACCTCATACCCTTCGGCGTCTTCGACGGCGCCAAGATCATGAAGTGGAACAAACTTGTATGGGGCGCAGCCGTCCTGTCCGCGGGCATCCTGTATCTGGTCTCCTCCTTCTAGAAGCGTGCAAGGCAGGCGTAGGGGCAAAGAGCCCACCAGTTTATGTACCCTTTCAACCACAGTTATCTGACATGATGATCGTACCTGGGCCCGCCTCCAAGGAACTGGGAGAAGCCATAGCCCGCCAACTGGGCGCAGAGGCTCACCCCGTAGACCACAGGCTCTTCCCCGACGGTGAAACCTACCTAAGGCTCACAGCGGACGTTAAGGACGAGACCGTGGTCCTGGTGCAGACCACGGCCCCTGACCCGGACAGGAAGCTGGTGCAGCTTCTGGTCATGGCCAGGACCGCCAGGGACTTCGGGGCCAGACGCGTAATAGCCTGCGTGCCTTACCTGGCGTACATGCGCCAGGATAAGCGGTTCCTGGAGGGAGAGGCCCTGAGCTTCGATGTGGTGCTTGGCCTCCTGGAGGACAGCGGGGTGGACGACCTGCTGGTCGTTGACCTCCACAGCGAGGAGTCCCTCAAGAGGATCAAGCCCCGCCACAGGATCAGAGTCCACACCCTTTCAGCCATACCCGTCATAGCAGGGTACCTCAAGGATCATGGGTACGATGGCGCCTACAGTCTTTCACCTGACGTGGGGCGGAAGGACATCGTAGAGGCGGCCAGCGGGGTCATGGGGGGAGGCTTCGGGTTCTTCGAGAAGATCAGGGACCTGAGGACCGGTGAGACCACCATGCTTGTGAAGGACTTGGTAGTGAAGGGCAGGAAGGCCGTGGTCTTCGACGACATCATCAGCAGCGGAGGCACCATGGCCAGAGCCATCAAGGGGCTGAAGGCCCAGGGCGCCATCAAGGTAGCAGCGGCGTGCACCCACGCGCTCTTCATGGAGGGCGCCGAGGAGAGGCTGAGGGACGCGGGCGCGGACCTCATACTGGCGACGGACACCGTGGAGTCGGTGCACGGCGTCGTCTCGGTGGCCGGGCTCCTAGCGGAGCGGCTGAGAATCCTGTGACCGATACCTATTTGACGGAGCATCCATTCACTCTTAGAGAACAGGATGATCAGTAGCAGGATCAGGCTCAGAGTGCAGTCGGTGAAGGCTGTCCGGGACCCTGAGAACAGGGAGGCCTTCCAGATAGACTTCGTGGAGGTGCGCAGCAAGCCCCCGGTTGTCATGATGAGCAACCCCGAGGTGCCTGAGGAGATCAACCAGATGGTGGTCCAGGTGACCAAGAGCTTCCAGGGCATCTTCCCCGGCGCCCAGGGCAACACCTACGAGCAGAGGAAGCTGACCCTCATCCTCACCGGTGAGGAGCTGGAGAGCTTCGGCATGAAGCCGTACCCCAACCAACTCTACGAGCTCAGCATCAGCGAGGGGGCCCTCAGCTTCCGCGAGGTGTAGCTTAACCGTTATATTGCCCGGTCTCCAAGACTGATCCGTGGTTTTACGTTGATCCAGGATATTCAGCACACAGACTTCGAGCCAGTGGTCTCAGCCTCAAAGGAGCCGGTGGTGGTGGAGTACTGGCACCACAAGTGTCCCGCCTGCGAGGAGATGAAGCCCATCTACGAGAAACTTGAGGCCCGCCTCAAAGGCAGGGCCAGGCTTGCCCGCATGAACCTCCTGGAGAGCAGGGAGAACCGGGTGCTCGCCATAAAGCAGGGTGTGAGGAGCACGCCAACGTTCATGATCTACTGCGGAGGTGCACCCATCGGCGTCATGCTGGGCGTTAGGACCCTGGATGAGATGGAGGCTGAGGTAAAGGCTCTCCTGGATGTTAGAGACTCCTGCTTGAAAGGAACACCATTGGAAACAGGGTAAATAAAAAGATGGGCTTAGCCCTGGGACATTATTCCAGGAACTTTAAGGCTTCTGGAGAAGTATAGTACTTGCCGTCGGCGAAGAGGAGCGCCTCGGAGGTCTTCAGGTCCTTGAGGACGCTGAAGATCTTGCCTTCACCGATCTTGGTCTTCTTGATCTCGTTAAAGGTCTTGGGCTCCTTGCAGTGGATCAGCACCTTTAGGCA
>DATKWY010000096.1:0-12219 GCA_035529295.1 Candidatus Desulfaltia sp.
GCCGCCCTCAAGAGGCTCGGCAAACCAGGCGTCGAAGGATACGGAACCCTACTTCGAGACAACTAGGTCAAAAAATGAGAATTCCCAGCCACTGAGAACACATTCCCCACACAAGATCATCCACCCAGGAAAGTTAGCTAAACGCAATCCAAAAAAATATTCACATTCTACCCCGCCACTGTCATCCACCGCCTAAAAATCATGGAAATACCAGCTACAAGTAACAAACCCTGGAAGCGCTGAAACCAGATCTAAAAAACGTCTTATACCCAGCCACTGAGAACAAAAAAAGAGGAGACTAGATCTCCTTCCCGACCTTCTTCTCCTTGGCCAGCTGATACACCTTGTGAGCCGTGCCGACGTCCTGGATGGCCAAGCCTGTGGCCTTGAACACAGTGATCTCGTCCGGCTTCTCCCTGCCAGGCTTCTTACCGGCGACTATAGTGCCCAGCTGAGCGTAGATGCTGTCCTCGGTGATGACGCCCTCCTCCTTGGGGACCCTAAAGTCGCCCGTGACGAAGGCCTGGGGTATGAAGTCCACCACCAGCTTGCTGGCCTTCTTGATGACGCTGGTCATGAGCTCCCGCTTCGCGCCGGTATCAGCTCCTATGGCTGAGACGTGGGCGCCCTTCATGATCCAGGCGCCATCCAGGAACGCCTCCGGGCTGGGGGTGCACGTGATCACTATGTCGCTGTCGGTGGCCGCCTCCTTGGCGCTGGCCACGGGGACGAACTCCACCTTGGGGTACAATTTCTTCATCTCCTCGGCGAACGCCTTCCTGGCCTCGGGGATGATGTCGAAGACCTTCACTTTCTGGATGCCGGGGCGGACCTCCATGAGGCCCATGACCTGGCTCTTGCCCTGGACGCCCGCGCCGCAGACGCCGGCCACCTTGCTGTCCTTCCTGCTCAGGTACTTGATGCCGGTGGCTCCAGCCGCCCCAGTCCTGAGAGCCGTGATGTAGGTGCCATCCATGATGGCCAGAGGCACCCCGTTCTCGGGGCTGTTGAGGATGATGCGCGCGATGACGGCGGGCAGCCCGTAGTCCTTCTTGTTGCCGGGGTGAACGGTGACGATCTTCGTTCCCGCGGCGTTGAGACCCGGCATATAAGCCGGCATGGCGATGAGTACGCCCTTCTCGAAGTGGAGGTAGACCCTGGGGGGCATCTCTATCTTGTCGTTGCCCATCTCCTTGAAGGCGCTCTCCACGGCCTCCAGGGTGCTCTTCATGTCCAGGACCTTCTGGACCTCTTCCTGCGTGAGATATAGAGTCATAACGATTCAATCAAGAGTGGGTGGGCCACGTTTTTAATGATTTCGAGAAGCAGCCCCCTGTGCACATTACCCCCTTCACCATCAATCATCAGTAATAGTCTACACTTTGTTACTCTATTAATAAAAATGTCCCCAATATATGAGACCATTAATGGCATTAAGTCCTTTCCCCTAATAAGTGAAGGTTCCTCCATCAAGTTGTATCAGGTAAATATTAACTACTAGTGAAGACATCAACGTATTTTAGAGCACGGGGACATGTTGCGTCTACCTCTCTTCTCCAATGCGCCCACAGCAGAGCCAGCCCCGCCCAGTGTCCCCACGGAGGAGCAAGACTTGTTGAAGGCAGAGCCCACTGGAAACGGATACGTGTACGACCAGCGATTCTTCAACAGCTACCAGGAGGTCCAGTGCTACAGGTACCTGAAGCACCTGGGCATACCCCCCGGCAAGGTCCACCACGAGTACCGGGTGGGGGGCAACCGCTTCGACTTCTTCCCCCTGAAGCGCGTATTCTGGGAGCACCACCCCATCAACCTGAAGCTGGGCCACGACATATACAAGTACGGGAAGAGGCGGAGGGCGATCCTTGACGCCAACGGCTACGGCCGCATACCCCTAGTGGTATCAGACGTCATGTTCGAGGACGTCACCGACATCTACAAGCTGATGAGGGACCACCAGGTGGACTTCCGGACCGGCGACGTCCCCGGGGACAGGGGCATCGTGTACGTGAAGAGCTACGAGGACGAGTGGAGGGACGCCATGTTCAACGTCCTTTGCGAGACCCTGGCCATGGACTAGGGCGTGAACTTGCCGCCGTCGGTGAACACCCTCATGAGGTCCGCGTAGAGATCGTTGAAGCCCTCGTTGGTTGAGCTCGAGACGGGTATGGGGCTGAACTCGACGCCCAGCCGCTCAATGACCTCTATCATGTCCTGGCTGATCATCCTGTTCATCCCCGTCAGCCGGGCGTCTATGGCCTCCTCCAGGAGGTAGGGGTCCTCCGCCCAGCCCATGATGTCCTTCAGTTCTTCCTCCTTTAGGAGGTCCGTCTTGCTTATCAACTGGAACTGGGGCAGCAGGAAACGGGTGTTGATGGCCGAGGCCAAGAACATGTTCATCACGTAGTTCAGGGGGTCCCTGCAGAAGACGCCGTCGAAGAGGTAGATGACCCCCTTCTCGGCGTCCGTCAGCTCCCGGGCTATCTGGGCGCCTATGTCGCGGAAGGCGAAGAGCTCCATCTGGCCCGGCGTGTCAACAATGCAGATGTCAGGGGTGAAGTCCTCTATGTCGTTGCTCAGCTCCTGGACTATGCCGGCCATCATGTCGTGGGCCAGCATCAGGCCCCCGTTGGGGCCCAGCCCGTACTCCTCCATGAGGTCCTCCACCTTGATGTATTCACGGACGTCCACGTTGGCCGCGTAGGGCAGTATCAAGCTGCCTGGGTCCAGGTTCACGGCCATGACGTCCTCCCGGTGGTACTCCAGGAACCTGGTGAACTTGGCCGTGAAGGTGGACTTGCCGCAGCCCGCGGTGCCCAGGACGAATACTAGGTTCAAGGCTGTCCCTCGGCGAACTCCCTGAAGGACCGGTAGGCCTCGGCCAGCTTGAGCCGTTTGGGGGGCCGCTTGAAGCCGTAGGCGCAGACAGGCTCCACGGGGCCGCCCACGCCCTTGTCCATGGCGATCTTCAGGCCCCTTATGGAGTCGATGAGGACGGCTCCGGCGTTGGGGGCGTCCTCGGTGCTCAGCTTCACGTCCATGGTGAAGCCCGCGCCCCCGAAGTAGGTGCCCTTGACCCAGAAGAAGCTATCCCTGCCGTTCACCAGGAAGTCCACGAAGTCGGCTGAGCCTGAGACCAGGGGGAAATCGTAGGGCACCGAGCTCTTCACTGTCTCCGTCTTTATGAGCCTCTTGGTGTCCCGGGTCTTCTCCAATGTGTTTATGCTCTCCGAGCCTCCGCCCACGTCCAGCTGGTAGCTCTCCTCCACGTGGACGCCGCGGCTGTGCAGGAACTCTAGGAGTCCTATGTGGACGGCTGTGGCCCCCATCTGGCTCAGGATGTCGTCCCCAGCCATGGGCAGCCCGGCCCTCCTGTAAGATGCGGATAGGGTGAGGTCGTTGACTATGCCCGAGGGTGTCGCGTTGATGAAGCCGCACCCCGCCTTCAGGGCCTCCTCGGCGTAGTGCCTGCTGGCCTTGTCGGAGCCCCCTGAGATGAGGTTCACCAGCAGGTCCGCCTCGGCGTCTCTGAGCATCTTGGCGACGTCGGTCGGCTTGCCTTGGGCTTTCTCTATGTGACTCATTGAGTTGTTTCCCACCCTGTCTGGGGCGGGGCCCACCTGGACTTTCACGCCTGCGCGACCGATGTCCATGAACCTGGGAGCCTTGTTGGGCTCGGCGTGTATTGCGTCTGAGAGGTCCAGGCCCACCTTTTTACTGTCTATGTCGAAGGCCGCCACGAACCTGATGTCCCCAACACTGTACTTGCCCAGCGTGGGGTGGAGCAGACCCAGCTTGCCGTCGCCCCTGTAGTATTCCACGCCCTGGACCAGGGCCGAGCAGCAGTTGCCCACCCCGGCGAGGGCTACACGTATCTCGCCCAACGCGTCTCACCGTCTACCTATGAACAAAGGCAACCAGTATACAAGGGTAACGTTCAGCGTCTTAGCGTGCGCATAGAAAAACAGTTAGAATAAAAAGGGTTGATGGGGGGGTTAACCTGAGCTGCTTCCACCCTTCCCTTTATCTGTCTCGTCCTCTTCCTCTTCGTCGTCGTCTTCGTCGTCATCTTGCTCGGGTTCGTCCTCAGGCTCCTCTTCGTCGTCCTCGTCTGCGCCCTTTCCCTTGTCGTCGTCGGTCTCGTCCTCAAGGTCGTCTATCATATCATCAAGGTCATCCAGCAGGTCCTCAGCCTCCTCTAACAGGTCCTCGGCTGACTTCTTGTCGCCTTCGCCGAGTTTATTGGTGGCCTCGGTTATGAGTCCCTCAGCCTCCAGGAATAGGCCGGTGAGTTCGTCGGTGTTGTAGCCCAGTCGCTCGAGTTCCCGGATTCTCTCCCTGTATCTGTTGAGCTTCGCCTCTAGTTTGCCTATGTCTTTGAGCTTCTCTATTGTCTCGTCCTCTATCTCGTCGTGGTCCTTGCCGATCTCGTGGGACTCCTTGACTAGGTTCTTAAGCCTGTCAACAACGTCATCAGGGTCGTCCTCGTCCACGTCCATGTCGTCCAGCGCATCTGTGATGCCCTGGAACTCGTTCATCAGGGCCTGGGTGTCCTCCTCGGAGACGCCGTACTTACTGAGTATCATCAGCATCTTCTCCTCCAGCTGCTGGACCCTGCTCCGTGTCTGCGCTATGAACTGCTCTGTCTTCTCCTTCTTCTTAGGGTTGCTAAGGCTCTGGAGCCTTCCTGTAGCCTGACCCATTAAGGATCTGGCCTCCTCCAGTAGCTCCTCTGCTGCCTCGAAGTTACCCTGGTTGAGCTCGTTCTCAGCGCTGTCCAGGGCCGCCTCAGCCTGGTCCAGAAGATCAGTAGCCTCCGTCACGTCGATTTCCTGGCTCTCCAAGCCCGACGCTATGCTGCGGAGCTTCTCCAGGTGCTCCCTTGCCTTCTCGACGGCCGTGAAGAGCCCTAGGTTCTC
This sequence comes from Candidatus Desulfaltia sp., assembly GCA_035529295.1. Classification (GTDB taxonomy): domain Archaea; phylum Thermoproteota; class Bathyarchaeia; order TCS64; family TCS64; genus RBG-16-57-9. The sequence continues at coordinate 4,920 of DATKWY010000096.1, forward strand.
CTCGGCTTCTTCATCCTCGGGCTCCTCATCGTCCTCATCCTCGTGGAGCTTTGCCGTGGCCTTGCCGTAGGCGTTCAGGGCTTCAGTCGCCTTCTTTATACACTCCTCGTACTCCCCTGCCTCGAAGTGGGTCTGCGCCTGCTCCCGGAGCTGGATGGCTGCCTGCAGCTGCTCCTGGGCCTCCTCGGGCACCTGGCCTCCCTCAGCGGACACGGAGTCGAAGAGGGCTGAGACCTTTCCGTGGCTGTTCTCCAATACGCTTAGAAGAGTCTCCGCCGCCTGCCTTCTAGGCTCTGCGGCCTGAGCTGGGATAAGACTCAGGCCCGTCGCCGAGGTGGCCAGCAGGGTTATCATGATTAGCGAGATTGCTTTTCTGTTCATCTTCATCACTGTTGAGCCCCTCGGCTTCAGAGGATAATAAGAACCCGGAGGAACCGTGTGGAACCCTGGTTTCATCTTGAGCCCTCCGGGTCCCTTAGCTGAAGGTAGGTTTCACGGCCTACTGTGGATACGCTGAGGAGCCCCTCCTCCTCCAGCCTCCTGGCCATCCTCCAGGCGCTCGACTTGGGGATGTTGAAGTGGTCCCTGACCTCCGTTATGAAGGCGCCCCCTTTACCCTGTATGAACCGCAGCACTGCCTTGTCGTCGGTCCTCAGGTGGGGCCTGTTTCTAAAAGCGGCGTCTAGGTCGACGCTCACCGGCGGCTCGTCCGGTTTCGCCGGCAGCTCAGTCTTATCAGCTCTGCGGAGGTACACATAGCCTGCGGCCAGCAGGACGACCAGGGCTGCTCCGGCTATCAGCAGCGTCTGGTCGCTGCTCTGGATGGGCTCAGCCTCGGCTAATAGGGTGTATGCTTGTTCAGCGTCGCCCAGCGCTGAAGAGTAGTCGCCGACCGCGTAGCTGTCCTCGGCGGCGTCTATGAGGCTTGATGCCGCTTCAAGGGTTTCCTGGTTTATTTTACCCTGTTTACTCTGCAGGAGCGTTTTCGCGTCCTGGATGGCTGCCTCAGCCTCACTCGCTGCGGCCGCGGTCTCCTGCGCCAGCCTGGACGCCTGAGTCGAGAACTGCTCCGACTGGCTGTACAGGCCCGCGTCGTAGGCGCTTCTAGCCTGCGCCAGGGCCGCCTCCGCGTCGTCCACCACGAGCCCCAGGAGCTTGGCCGCGTTGACCGCCTTCTCCGCTCCGCTCAGAAGCACCAAGGCATGCTCCCGGGTCCCCGTGGTGCCTATTAGGTAGGACACACGAGACACGCCAGCAGGCATGGTTATGATGGCCTTATTGTCGATGACGGATATGTCGATGGGTGGTGGTGAGAGCCCCACCAGCACCGATCCCGTTGGGAGGGTTACGATGGGGTTCACAGGGGCGTTCAAAGTGAGTGACCACATGGAGCCCGTCTTATTTGTGAGGGACTGGGTGGAGTAGGACACGGTGATCTCATCGGAGCCCAGAGAGTCCACCTCCATACCCCCCGGGAATATGGACCAGTCCAGTATGATGCCGTCCTGGTCTATCACCAATAAGTCCACGTAGTCCTCGCCGAAGAGGGTTACATTCACCGCGGCGAGGGTGGGATCGGGCTCGACAGTGTACTCCACCGACGTGCTTCCATCCTGGAAAACCTCCACGGTTAGGATGATGGCGGTGTAGTCTTGACTAAAAGCGTTTGGGATTAGCAGTGACATCCCCACAGCCAGCAATAACATTGTCTTAAGTGCGGCCCTCATCTATCTGTCTCCCTTTAAACAGCATTAATAGTAATTTTAGGGATTATAGGTTATAAACATAGAAGAAGAATCAACGTTCACTTATTTTTACTTATCTCAGGGACCTGGTCATGACGAAGCCGTCCTCATCACCGTAGTAGCCCTTGGCCTTCCTGAAGAAGCTGTAGCCTCTACCCGTGTACAGTTTCTGAGCCATGGCGTTGCTCTCCCGCACCTCAAGATAGGCCGCCGTGGCCCCCATCTCCACGAACCTGCGCTCCAGCTCGTCCATGAGGGCCGAGCCGACACCCCTGTTCCTGTACGCTCCCTTGACGGCCAGGTTCATGACGTGGCCCAGCCTCCTGCCGTTGGGCCTGGTGTCTACCTCGCCCACCGTGTAGCCGATGATCTCGTCGCCGTCGTGGGCTGTGAGGAAGAGCTCCGGGGCTGTGTGGGCCATGAGGCGGAAGAAGTTGCGGCTCCAGGGGGCCGGGTAGGACTCCACCTCGATCATGTACACGGTGTCCAGGTCTCTCATGTCCAGCTCCTTTATGATCAGCCCCTGCAACGTCGCTCCACCGGCTACGCCATAGAAGATGCCTGTCACCACCTGATAAATCGTGCCTCGCCTAGCTACCTATTTATGGTGGCCGCCGGGATGGGATACCGTGGGCGGGTTTGAGTAGGCGTCGCTGGGGCAGGCTTCTCACGGCCTTAGGCTTGGTCATCTTCGTCGCATACCTGGCTTACACGAACCCCTTCAGTGTCCTACTGGAGGCTGGTAGGTTCAACCCCTGGCTGTACATGTGGGCAGTCGTCATCGACTGGGTGGGACTCCTGTTCCTGGCCGGTTCCTGGCACATGCTCCTAAGAGCCATGGATGTCAGGGTGAGCCTGTGGAGAACCATCCAGGTGACCTTCGTCAGCCTCTTCGTGGTCTTCATCCTGCCCATACCGTCGGGGTTCGAGATCATCAGAGCCTACCTGGTTAGGGGTGAGGAGGGGGGCAACGCGGGTAAGGCGGTGAGTTCCGTGATGGTGAGCAAGGTCTACTACTTCATCGGCTTCAGCGTCCTCCTCCTGGCTGCGGCCTTCATGGTCGTGGTGCTGGGGGGCGGAGAGATACCCGTCAGGCCGGAGCTGGTCTGGTTCGTGGTGGGGTACGCCTTCCTTAACACGCTGATCTTCGGCGTCCTCCTCACCCCGAGGCTATTGAGCCGGCTCTACAGTGGAAGCCCCGGCTGGCTCCGGAGCAGGCTTCTGGATCGGGTATACAGCCCGGACCTGGGGCTGGGGGGCTTCAACGCCTTCATCCAGGAGATGGACTCGGCTGTTCAGGAGCTGAGGCATAGGCCGGTGGACAACCTTCTGAGCGTCCTCATGGTGGGGCTCCACTGGAGCTCCGGGGCCGTCACCACGTACCTGGTGGCGCTGAGCCTGGGTGTGCCCATCAGCCTCTGGGTGGTCATCCTCATCTACGGGGTCATCGAGTTCATCCAGCAGCTCAACGTGGTGGTGCCCAGCGGCCTGGGCGTGGTGGACGCCGGGCTCACCGGAGCCCTGACAGTCGTCGGGGTCCCCCTCAACGTGGCCGCCGCGATAAGCCTATTGACGCGTCTGGCAACGTACTGGCTGGAGCTGGTGATCTGCGGCTTGGTGAGTATCCGGTTCGGGTACAGGGAGGCGCTGGGGGAGTATCTTGACTAGCCGTTACGCTAGCGATAAGCTTTTATTCCATACATCCCTGTATCGCTAGTGATTTAGCATGGAGTTGACTCTTCAGCTAGGCTTCAACATAGTACTCGCCATATGCACCTACCTGCTGGGCATGGCCTTCGCGGGCAGCTTCCTGGGGCGCCGGTGGATGGGCACCGTGGACGTGTTCCTCCACAAGACCTTCAAACTGGAGGTCACCATAGGCAAGTACCTGTACTGGAAACACTTCTGCAACATCCCTAACCCACCCAAGCCTAAAGGCATGAATCATCCCACCGGCCTGGCCGGGATGCTGTTCACCAGGTTCCTGGAGTAGCAAACTTTTCCTATAGGAACCTAAATACGTGAAGCCGGGGTCAAAAGTAGTATGCTCCGTCTCGGGATCATCGGCTGTGGCAGGGTGACCACCATGTTCCACCTCAAAGCGATAGATGAGGTGGAGGAGGTCACCGTGGAGGCCGTGTCCGATGTGAGCGAGGACAGGATCAGGGACGTTCAGGGCAGCTGCGCCTCGGCGAAGGCCTACACCCACTACACGGAGCTCCTCGGCGACCCAGACGTGGACGCAGTGGCCATCAACACCCCGCCCAGATTCCACGAGAAGATGGTCCTAGACTCCCTGAGCCACGGCAAACACGTGCTATGCGAGAAGCCTCTAGCCCAGACCTTGGAGGGGTGCCGCAGGATAGGCGAAGCTCAGAGGAAGACAGGTCTCCAGGTTCTCCCCGCCCACAACTACGCCTTCACCCCCAGCGTTGTGAGGATGGCTGAGCTGGTGAGGCAGGGCGCCGTCGGGGACGTGGAGCGGATGCAGGTCTACTTCGAGAACAACCTCTGGATATACAGGAGCCAGACGGACTTCAGGACCAGCTCCGAGAACGGCCTGGTGGAGGATGTGCTGCCCCACATTCTGAGCGTCTCGACGCCCCTCGTCGGCAGAGCCAGGGAGGTGAAGGACTTGGCCTGGTGGTGCAGACAGTACAAGGTCTGCGACAACATCAAGGCGACGCTGGAGACGGAGGCAGGCGCCGAGATCGATTGCAGCCTCAGCTGGACACGGCTTGTGCCACGGTTCAAGGTAGCTGTGGAAGGCACGGAGGGCAACATGGAGACGGACATCATGTTGAGCCCCTACACGGTCACCGTCGAGAAGGACGGCCACAGGGAGACCATCAAAGAGAGGGGTGTGGACTGGTACCTGGACATGGTTAGGTTCAAGCACCCCAGCTTCCAGAGCCAGTACAGGCACTTCGCACGGATTGTCAATGGCCTGGAGCAGCCTCTGATCACCGTGGACGACGAGGCCGCCATACTGGGCCTCATGGAGAAGATGAGCGGACTACTGAAGGAGGTGCCGATGAGCAGATGACCCTGTGCAAGGTGTCCCTGGTCCGGGCCGACGCGGACATCGAGGCCGCGGTGCGGAGAAGCGTGGAGCTCATCGGCGGCCTCGGTCTCAGGGGAGACGAGCACGTCATAGTCAAGCCTAACGTGTGCAACGCCAAGAACCCTGAGGGCATGGTGGTCACCGACTTCAGGGTCATCAAGGCTGTCCTGGGCTTGGTGAGGGAGAGGTGCGACATGGTCACCGTGGTGGAGTCTGATAACATCGCGGGCTCCGCCGAGAGCAGGGTGGAGGGCTCCGGCCTCATGGGGCTCCTGGACGAGTGGGATGTGCCCTTCCTCAACCTGAGCCACGGCGACTACGAGGAGCACACGGTGGCGGGCGCCGTCCTCAGGATTCCCCGGGCCGTGCTGGAGGCCGACTACTTGGTCAACCTGCCCAAGGTCAAGACATGCGCCCACACCCTAGTCACACTGGGCGTCAAGAACCTGTACGGCGTCTTCCAGCAGCCCAAGAAGAGCAAGTACCACAAACGGCTGGACGAGATTCTACCATACCTTGCCAAGACCGTGAGATGCGATCTGACCGTGGTAGATGGGCTGACCTGCATGGAGGGCAACGGCCCCGTAGTGGGGAACCCGGTATGCATGAACCTAGTCCTCGCAGGCAGGAACGTGGTGGCCGTGGACGCCGTGTGCAGCAGGCTCATGGGCTACGACCCGACCAAGATACCCCACATAGCCGGCGCGGCGAAGCAGGGCACGGGGCCAATAGCCTCGGATGAGATAGAGGTGGTTGGGGATGACATGGCCGCGTGCGTCCGGGAGTTCGAGCCACCCTACAGCCTCAGGGCGACGCTGAAGTCATTGAAGGCTATTAAAGACATCTACCTGGGTTAGTCGTTATCTGTCGAAAACCACATCGATCCATGTCGAGGTTTTTAAATATCCAGCGCATATGATGTTCACCAACGTTCGCTGTGGTTGCTTTGAAGACGCTTAGACAAGTCGGCATCGTGGGCTACGGCGCGTACGTGCCCATGTACCGTTTATCGGCGGAGGAGGTGAACCGCATGTGGGGAACCTCCGGGGCCCCCGTTGAGGAGAAGAGCGTGGTGGCCCTAGACGAGGACACCGTCACCATCTCCGTGGAGTGCGCCAAGCAGGCAGTGAAGCGGGCGCGGATCAACCCCTCGGAGATCGGGGCAGTCTACGTGGGCACCGAGAGCAAGCCCTACGCGGTTAAGCCCAGCGGCACCATCGTAGCCGAGGCCATAGGGGCCACGCCCAGCGTGTCCACGGCCGACTACGAGTTCGCGTGCAAGGCGGGCACCGAGGCCATGCAGACCTGCATCGGCCTAGTGGGCAGCGGCATGCAGAAGTACGCCATGGCCATAGGGGCCGACACGGCTCAGGGGAGGCCCGCGGATGCCTTGGAGTATACGGCGGCCTGTGGGGGGGCAGCTTTCATCTTCGCGGAGAGGAGCGCCGAGACGGTGGCCTACGTAGAGGCTTCTTACAGCTACGTGACGGACACCCCGGACTTCTGGAGGCGCGCCAAGGAGATGTACCCCCGGCACGGGAGCAGGTTCACGGGTGAGCCGGCCTACTTCAAGCACATCGTTGGGGCCAGTAGGGGGTTGCTTCAGGAGACGGGCTACAAGGCTGAGGACTTCAAGTACGCGGTGTTCCATCAGCCCAACACAAAGTTCCCCATCACGGTGGCTAGGACGCTGGGCTTCAATATGGACCAGATCGACCCGGGCCTGGTGGTGGGCAAGGTGGGGAACACCTACGCGGGCAGCTCCCCGGTCGGCCTCGCGGCCACCCTGGACGTTGCGGAGCCTGACGAGAGGATATTCATGGTGAGTTACGGGTCGGGGAGCGGCAGCGACGCCTTCATATTCACCACCCAGGACGCCCTGAGGGAGAAGAGGGGCGGACCTAAGATGAGCAGCTTCATAGAGCGGAAGAGGAACGTGGACTACGCCACGTACCTGAGGCACAGGGGGCAGATAATACAATGAGGCGGGTAGCAGTAGCGGGGCTGGGCCTCATCCCGGTGAAGGAGTACTGGGACAGGAGCGCCCAGGACCTGTTCGCAGAGGCAGCCATGAAAGCCATGAAGGACGCCGGCACAGATAAGGTGGACAGCGTCTACGTGGCTAACATGAGTGGGGCCCTCATGCAGGACCAGGTCAACATGGGTGCTCTGGCGGCAGGCGCCCTGGGCAGGCCCGGCCTTTCATCCATAAGGGTGGAGGCGGGGACGGCCAGCGGCGGGGTGGCCTTCCACGAGGCCGTGAAGGCCGTGGCGTCAGGGTACAGCGACTGCGTCCTGGTGGGGGGCGTGGAGAAGATGAGCGACGTCCTCCCCGAGTACGTGAACACGGCCCTGGCCATGTCCGAGGAGCAGGAGTACACGGCCTACACGGGGGTCACCAAGGCGGGGCTGAGCGCCATGCTTCACAGGCTCTACTTGGACCTGTACGCGGAGCCCGCCGAGGTGGGGATGATGGCCGTGAAGGGCCACG
>DATKWY010000097.1:0-2013 GCA_035529295.1 Candidatus Desulfaltia sp.
GCTCTTGGCAGTATTCCTGTACCTACCGGGCAGCCTACCCCTCACCGTCTACCTGGCCCTGAGCTTCGGGCTGACCTTCATGGTGAGCTTCTGGGTCCTCTTCTTCAGCATGGTGCCGGAGACCCTGCCCCCAGAGAGGGCGGGCGTCGGCTTGGGGCTGGTGAACGGCCTGGGCACCATAGGGTTCAGCGTGGTGGCGCCCCTGTACGGGGGCCTGGTGGACGCCACGGGCGGGTACGGGGCGTCCAGCATGGTTCTCATGGCGGGGGCCGTGGCCATGACCCTCATCTTCGCGGTGTTCCTGAGGGAGTGCTACGGCGGCCTCAGCAAAGAATGAGCTTTTAACCCCTGGGCCGATATCCCTTCTATGTCGGCCGAGGAAGCCATCAAGGCCCTGCCCAAGCTGGAGCAGCACGTCCACATAGTAGGCTCGACGAAGCCGGAGACCTTCCTTTGGCTCATAGAGGACAGCAACTCCGAGCTCCCCTACGAGACCCTGGAGGACCTACGAGCCTTCTACAACTACAGGGACTTCCCCCACTTCATAGAGATTTACGGCAAGGTGAACGAAACCATCAACAAGGAGAGCCACTACGAGAGGATCACCTACGAGATGCTGGAGAGCCAGGCAGCCTGCAACGTCCGCCACGTGGAGGCCATCTTCTCGGCCTGGGACCACGTCCGCAGGGACCTGGACTACGGCTTGATGGTGGACGCCATCAACAGGGGGATAGGGAAGGCGAAGCGGAAGTGGGGCATATCCTGCACCATAAGGATCGATCTGGTGAGGAACTACGGCCCAGAGATAGGAATGAAGGCCCTAGACCTCATAGAGGCCAAGGGCGACAACATCCTAGCCATCGACACCGGCGGAAGCGAGCACGGGTACCCCCCGGCCCCCTACAGAGACTGCTACAGGAGGGCCAGGGAGATGGGTCTCCACACGGTGGCTCACCAGGGGGAGGGGGCTGGAGCAGACTACGTCTGGGAGTGCATAGAGACGCTTAAACCTGAGAGGATAGGCCATGGGGTCGCAGCCGGAGGGGACCCAAAGCTGATGAAAGCCATGGCGGAGAGGGGTATCGCCATCGAGTGCTGCCCCGTGAGTAACCTCAGGACCGCCGCCGTCCCCTCCTGGGACCGGCACCCCATACGCAGGTTCATCGAGAACGGCATCCGGGTGAGCGTAAACAGCGACGATCCCCCCATGTTCGGCACCGACATGAACAACGAGTACCTTCAGCTTCACAGGAACATGGGGTTCACCTTGGAGGAGCTCTTCAGGGTGAGCATGGACTCCATAGAGACCAGCTTCCTCCAGGAGGAGGAGAAGATGAGGCTGAGAAAGGAGTTCACGAGGGGTTTTGAGGCTCTGTCTCCGTCCTAGAGTGAGCCTCAACCAGTTTCTCGATGTCCTTGTGGAGCTTGTCCTCGAAGGCCCGGGCGGTGAGGAAGCTGCCCGCCGCCGCCAGGGTGCCCGCCACCAGGGCAGGGCCCGCCACCGTGGAGGCTATGACGAAGCCCGTGACGGATGATATGGCTATGTTCTTTCCCCAGGCGCCCACCATGATGGCCACGGCGAAGTTGTTGGGCTCACCGGCTATGACGAGCTCTATGTCCCTGGCCGCCCCAACGATTATCCGTGTGATGTTGGTCTTGTTAGCCCTCACGTGGTAGGTGAACTCGGTGACGTCGTCCTTGGTTATCTTGTAGTTCTCCTTCCTGAGAGTCTCCTTCACGTCCTGGTATAGCTGTGCTAGGTCCACGTTCTTCTTCCTGATCTGCATCACCTTGGTCATCTACCTCACCCCTTCGCCCTCAGCCTTCGCGCCTGTCTTCTTGTCGGACTTGACCTGGAAGTCCACCTCGTTCAGAATGGTCTGCCAGAAGTCTCGCTCATAGGCCACAGCCTTGACGTAGCTGCCGGCGGCGGCTATCCCGCCCCAGGCAAGGGCGGGTCCCTCCACCAGGGTGGCCACGACGTAGCCGGCTGACCCCGTTATGGAGAGGTTC
>DATKWY010000098.1:0-9704 GCA_035529295.1 Candidatus Desulfaltia sp.
GCCTCGAACATGTACCCCGCCAACGTGGGCGCCGCGGTCTGGGCCCCCATCCTGGCGAAGCTGCTGACGCCGATGGCCGTGGCCGTCTCCTCCGGGTCCACGAAGCCCGAGGCGAAGGTCTGCCTGATGGGCATGCTGAACAGGGTCACCAGCCTGTTGGCCACCAGCAGCCCCACAGCCACAGGGTAGGACCCGGCCGCGGCGAAGGCCAGGGTAAGCCCCGCGGACGCCACCCGGCTAACTATCAGCGTGTGAATGTCCCCGAACCTGTCAACGATCCTGGGCAGGGCAAGGTAGCTGAACACAGAGAGGAGCCGAGCGAAGGCGTAGACGGGGCCCAGGGCGTCGGAGCCGACCCCGAACCTGTAGAACAGGTAGAGGGGCGTCAGGCTGTCAGCCAGGCCCCAGGCCAGGCCGTTGGTGCCCCTTATCAGGCTGAACCTGGTTATGGCGCCCCAGTTAAGGCGCCTTGGAGCCCTGGGCTCCGCTGACGCCTCGACGCGGCGGCTGGACTCCCCCATTGGGAGTACCATGAGGAGGCTCAGTGCGGAGATCGCGGCGCAGGCCCACCACAGAGCTTGGTGGGCTTGCACAAGCTCCAAGCCATGGGACGCCTGGAGGTACACTGGCAGCCCCGCCAAGGCGGAGCCTATGGTGGCGGCCAGGCTGTTGGTGACGGCTATGCCGCTGTAGACCCTGGGCCTGTCCCCCAGCTCTACCTTGTCGGTAATGTACCCCGAGACCACGGGCTGGCCCGCCCCCACTCCTTCACCCAGGGCTCCGAAGCCCTGGCCCAGGGCAAGCATCCAGAAATCGGTGCTCACCGCGAAGATGACCATGCGGAGGGCGGCGAAGATGGAGCCCAGTACCAGGAAGGGTTTGCGGCCGTACCTGTCACAGAGGTACCCGAAGGTCACGTTTTGGATGGCGCTCACCCCTGTGGCCACGCTCAGGAGCAGCCCGATCTCCACGGCGGTGTACCCCAGATAAGCGAAGTAGAGGGTCCGCACCACCCCCAGGAACCCCATGACTATGCGGCGGGTGAACATGCTGGCCGTCAGCAGCCTAATGTCTCTGTCGAACCCGGGTGGAAGCTTCAAATCACGCAGAATAGGAGGGGTCAGCTAAAAACTTTCTCGGGTCCTCCACGACGATCATTAACTCGTAAATACGAAGTTCTACACCCCAACTGAGAGATGTGGGCGCTCGTCACTACCAATGTTTTTCTTAGCATAGGACCCTAGTGTATTGATCCTTATGACAGACAGAGTAAGAGCCAGGGATTTTGGGATAGAGCTAGGACAACTGGAGAAGGGCAGGCTTAACGCCATCACCGATGTTGAGGGCGTAGGCGTAGGCCACTCGACGCTCATCAAGGGAGAGGATGTGCGAACCGGGGTCACCGCCATCGTCCCTCACCAGGGTAACCCCTACGAGGAGAAGGTCACGGCGGCGGTGGACCTCTTCAACGCCTACGGTAAATCCACTGGTCTTCCTCAGATCATGTTCGAGGGCGTCATGGAGGTCCCACTGATGCTCACGGAGACCCTGAACACTTGGCGCGTCGCGGACGCGGTGGTTGATTACATGAGGGAAGGATACGGCACACCGACTCCGTCCCTGAACGTGGTCGTCGGGGAGACCAACGGAGGTTCCCTGACAGATAACTTCGGCCGGCACATCGGAAAGAAGCATGTGTTCGAGGCCATTGACGCCGCCCGGAGCCCCAAGGGCCGCGGGCCGGTCCCGGAGGGTAACGTGGGGGGCGGAACCCCAATGACCGGCTACGGCTTAAAGGGAGGCATAGGAACGTCTTCGAGAAAGATCGCCAACTTCACCGTCGGCGTCCTGGTTCAGCTGAACTGTGGCGCAAAGGAGGACCTGAGGATAGATGGGGTGCCCGTCGGCCGGGAGGTGGAGCTGCCCACCGTCCCTGAGAAGAGTCCCGGCAACTCCATTATGATGATTCTTGCCACGGACCTGAAACTGGAGTCCCGGCAGCTCTGGAAGGTGGCAAAGAGAGTCGCCTTCGGCCTTGCACGCACAGGGTCAATCGGGGGCAACAGCAGCGGCGACTTCACCATAGCCTTCACCACCGGGAAGAAGACTGCGGACGAGCTTTTGGATTTGATACCCGCTGAGGCGCGTGTCTTCAGCGGCGAGGGGTATCTTAACTTCGTCTACAGGGCGGCGGTGGAGGCTACCGAGGAGGCCATCGTTAACGCTCTCTTCAAGGCAGAGACCATGACTGGTAAGGATGGAAACATTAGGTATGGGTTACCCTACGACCAGGTCGAAAGAATCTTCGAAAAGTATGGGAGGACTCTAAGCAAGTAAGGCGCTCGGAATCTTCACCATATTTTTGCTTGCGAAGCGCGCCACAGTCTCATGTAAGATAACGCCCCGTGCTCCAGCTACAGTAACAGGTTAACGACGCCGAGAGCCACAAGCGTGACTCCGATCAGAGCGTTGATCCACCAGCGACTCTCAAGGGACCACTGCTTCACCTCCATGGTGGAGAACACCAGACCGTACACAATCAATGTTATCGCGATGAAAGGGGCGACTATTATCAGGTTGTAGAGGACAAGAAGGGCCAAGCCTAGGATGGACGGCTTGTCCGCGATCATGTTTATCACGATGAAGTAGGGGGCCGACGAGCAGGGCAGCAGCAAGAAACCGGTTACCGCCCCCGCGATAAGCCCGCTCCTGGGGGTGGTGACCTCCTCTATTCTCCGGGTTATTCTACTCGAGAGGGCGTCCGGGAGATACTTCACCTTCCTGCCTAAGGCTTCAATGATGCGCATCGCCCCCAAGATAATGGCGAACGCCGACGCCAGGTACTCTATCTCAGGTAACTGCCTGAACACCCTTCCCAGGCCGAGGCCGAGCAGCAGGTAAGCCGTGAAGAGGCCGAGGGTGAAGGCCAGGCCAACGCCAAGGACTGCCCTCTTCCCCACCCCGTAGAAGACGAACGTCAACAGGACCGTGAAGACACCGACACAGCAGGGGTTGATCGCGTCAATTATTGCAGCCGACGCGACGATGAGGACGAGCTGACCCAGGTCCTCCCCCAGGAAACCTATCTCCTCTTCAACGAAGAGCCTCGAGATGGCGTTCACAGTGTTGGGGTCCTCAATAATTGTCTTAATGTTCGCCCTCCCACCCTCGTCGGCGATGTACACTGCAACCTCCCCGACCGGTCTCTCAACCGCTTCCACCCATCCCTCAGATGAGAACCCTCCACTAGCGATCGAGACCAGGACCTCGTCAAGATACACGCCGACCAGAGGCATGTACAGAGTCTCCCCCACGGCTTTCGATACCTCGTTGAAGCGTCTGGCGTTCTCCCCCTCCTCTATCTCATAGAAGGTCATCGCCGCGTTAGGGAACGTGCGCCTCAATACTTCGACGCGATCCCTGTACCCTTCACATCTTTCGCAGGAGATGACGTAGAGTCTTAGGGCGCCAGTTGAACACGAAGCGGGTAGCTGATGCGTATTAACGGCTAGAATAACTATTAAGAGAATTGCGATGTGAGAAATCCGGGGGATAGCTCCCCTCAAGCCTCCTATCTCCAGTCACTTTCCCCCTCTAACCGGATAACCTGTAAAATATTAAGCGTTTTCCGAGGCATTTCACCCGATGAGCCTTCATTAACTGGCAGGCGTTCAACACATGGCTCCGCGTCGCCTACCTCTCCTCACTGGAGCCCTTAGCCCGGTACAGCTCCATGACTCTGGCGCCTATAGCCCCGCCTACCCCTGCGCCGCCCAGTCTGACGGCCTCGAGAACCCAGACCATCCCCTCGCTGGGCAGCACCAGGGGGCTCAGGAAGTATATGACGATGCCTATCAGGACGCCCCTGTTCACGGCGTTCCGCTTATAGACCTTGGCAAGCACAAGAGACGCCACCAGGGGGCCTGGAGCCATGTAAAAGAAGTTGATGACAAGATCGTTGTAGTCGTTGTAACTGGGGGGGAGCACTAGGAGAGCGGTTATCAGGAAAATACTGAAGGCCACGATTAACGATAACAGCATTTCCCTGGCGCTAGGATTTGGTGCGTCTTGACTCATCGAGAGCCTCCTCTAGTAATTCAAGGTTCTCGCGCCGACCAATGGTGGTAAGAAAAACGTCGTGCTCGTGGGTGATTAGGGGAGTCAACGGGCCCAGAAAGACCCGGCCCATCATCACTCCTATGTAGCTGACGTACTTGAAGGCCCTGATGGCTAGGAGCGCCCCTGTCTCGCCTCCATACGTCTTTATCTTCGCCTCGATCTGGTGGAGCATCTGCGTCTCCTCTTCCTCTGTGACGATCTTACCCCACCAGTCGAACAGCTTCATTTATACTTCCTCAAGGTCTCGCGGACGGCCTCTTCCAAGGTGTTAAGCGCCCAGTCTGCCTGCTCACCTGTGATCACCAGAGGAGGCGCCACCCTCAGGACACCCGTGTCCCAGCTCCCCATCTCTATTATGTACAGCCCTTTCCTGAAAGCGCTCTTGCATATCTCGCCGGCCACCTCCTTACTGGTGTGGCCGTGGATGCCTCCGATCTCGACGCCTATCAGGAGGCCTCTGCCTCTGACGTCGATGATGGGCTCGTAGTCGTCCTTCATTTTTTCGAGGCGGCTCATCAGGTGTTTACCCATTTTCTTGGAGGCCTCGCATAGGCGCTCGTCCCGGATCACGTCTATGTTGGCTATCGACGCGGCGCAGCCCACAGGGTGGCCCCCCATGGTGTGGCCGTGGTAGAAGCCGTTCTTACCCAGCTCACTCTTGTAGAGGACGCCGCTCATGGGGGCCATCCCGCCCGCCATGGCCTTGCCCAGGACTATGGCGTCGGGCTCCACGCCCCAGAGGTTAACGCCCCACCACTCGCCGGCTCTGCCGTAGCCTGCCTGCACCTCCTCGCTTATGTACAGGATACCGTTTTCACTGCACCATTTTCTGATCCCTACGACGAACTCCTTCGGGGGCACCAGCCACCCTGCGTCGCCTGCGATGGGCTCCATGATCACGGCCGCGATCTCGCTCGGTGGACAGTAAGTCTTCGCCGCATACTTTGTAATGTAGTCGAGGCACGCCATGCCGCACTCCTCATTGGATTTGTGGCCGAACGGGCATCTGAAGCAGTGCGGAAAGGGCATGTGGCACACGCCAGGCACCATGGGGTAGAACTGCTCCTTCATCCTCGTCACGTAGCTGCTGAGAGCCATGGCGCCGAACGTAGTGCCGTGGTAGGCGCCCGCGAAGGCGATGAAGTTCTGTCTGCGGGTGTAGCTTCGGGCGAGCTTCATGGCCGCGTCGTTGGCCGCGCTACCGCTGAGGGCCAACGTGAGTGCCTGTTCCTCGCCTTTGAAGGGTGATACTTTTTTCAACGACTCAAGGAGTTGAAGCCTGTTAGGTGTGAGACCGTGGGTCACCTTCTCGACCTGCGCCTGAACCGCTTTCAGTAGGCGTGGGTGGTTGTGACCACAGTTTACTGTGCATCTGCCGCTGATGAAGTCCATGATGACGTTGCCGTCTATGTCCTGAATCCAGACGCCCTCAGCCCTCTCAGCTAGGGGGTACACTGAGTCCAGGGGAAGCCCGGCTTTGACTAATGCTTCTTTTACTTTGGTACCAGGGACCTCGGATACTTGAGCGGATATCCTTTTCCAAAGATTGGAACTCATCATGAATCAAAATGAGATCATATACAGGTAGCATATATTATGATCTAGTATAGATAAAAAAAAGAAGGATCTATTAGTTTAAGCTAATCCTAGAGGCGCCAAAAGGTTCTGTATAATGAACATTAGCCTACCGATCATCTGCGTCTGGTACCAGACGAGCTCCCCTGAGAAGTTGGCTCCCAATGATATCATCAAGAATACGCGCCCAACCTTAGCGAGGATGCCCACTGTCCCCTTGTGCTCTATCGTGAAGAGGAAGTAGACTAGACTGGTTACCACGCCTATGAAGATCAGTATACTGTTCAGTATAGCTACGGAATCGCCTGTGGTGAACAACGCGGTCTGGATGTCGCCGAGTGTCATACCTACCTGCTGAAGTATCTGGCCTTTAATTGTTCCAGCCAGCATAACGCCTATGCCTACGCCGACCAGGACGCTGCTCGGGTACTTGCTGACCCACGAGATCTTGCTGAATAGCCTCGTGTACATCATCAGACCCAGTATTAGGCCCAGTATTGGTATCAGTTGCATCTGCGACAGGACCATGCTCTGGATACTGGTCGCGCTCATGATCATGTAGTGAGCGGTAGCGGCGCCCATAACGGCTGCCTGACCGAAGCGGAATACAATGTTGTCTTTCCACAGGACAGAGAGAGTTGCGACTATGAAGAAGGTGCCCACGATTCCCATTAATAGATCAGCCATGTTACTTCGACCTCCTTAAGAACCAGGCCAGGTTGGCGAAAACCATACTTGCCAGCCACGGTAGTATGCCTAGGCTCTTGCTGTCGCTCATAGCTGCCCCAGGTCCGGGGAACCCGGAGACGACCTCGATCTCGGTTCCGGCTCCACTGCCGGTGAGGAAGCCCTTGATCTGGCTAGGGTAATAGGGCGCAGCCATGGGGCCACAGCAGCCTAGGGTTGTTATTAATGCAGGCTTGTTGAAGGGTACAACCCACTGACGGATCACCCACTCGACATCAGTACAGCTCGTATACTCGAAGATTATTAGATCAACGCCACTCTGATCGTTGATGTTCTTCATCAGAGGTATATTGTCCAGCGGGGTACCGTAGTAGTCAACTGGGTACAGGCTACGGATGTTCCGAACGAACGCTGATTGCCCAGCCTCACCCAGGGGGCTGTAACCTAGCAACACGTAGTCAACTCCATATGTGTAACCGTAATTACTGGGCTTAACCATGGTTTCTAGGTGACGATTCAGTATGATGTTGCTGTCTTCTGTTGTGCTGTAGAATATCACCTTCAGCTTGTTGCTGAATAGGATCTTCCACGTCGCCAGGAATTGGGCCTCCTGCTCGTCGAGGAGAGAGGCGGCGGCGCCGAAGCTGACAGCTACGACGCTGCCCTCAGGCAAATTTTCGATGGTTCTATGGTAGTCTATTACTGGTTGGCTGGTCTGTACAGGTAGGCCAAGGGGGTAGATCAACGGGATGAACATCAGTATGATGCCTGCGAGGTGAACCCAGAAGTATTTGTTGGGTGGTAGTGTGCCTAGTTTAACGATGATGCTCTCGTCTTTACCTGCGGGTCTGTCACTCATCTTAGGACACCTCCCTGAGGCTAATCTCCTTACCCCAGATGGTTCTGACTCCGTACACTGTTGCCGCCAGAGCGGCTGCGATTACGGCGCCACGGCTTCCGGCTACGTTGGGCACTAGAAGTATCCACTCTCCCAGTGGGACTATCCACGGGAGCCAGGTCTGGAAGATGGGTATCTGCCTCAAAGTGTATATTAGTCCACCTATCGCTAGGGATGTTGCCTCGACGCTGTTCAGAATCATCGTCCTGTACGCGCTGCTTGCGAGGGTAAAGAACATGAAGGCGTATATTGTCGCACCCACGTTCTCGTACAGCACTCTGTACCACCATTGATAGGCGGGGCTGGTAACGTTATTAGGCTGAGTCACTGCGAGACCTATGAACAGGGCAAGGAACACGTAGGTGGTTATACCCATAACCAGCTGCTCGGTCGCCTTGTTCCTCTGGTAGCTGGCGTAGATGGCGTGAGTCATGTACACTAGACCAAGGGCGACGCCTGTTACAGCGCTGATGATGACCGCCCAGCTGCTGAGTATGTTCTGCATATCATTTAATATACCGATGTTTATGAAAAATGGCGCAAGAACTATGAGGGATGTTAACGACACTATTAGCACGGGTACTAAGGTTCTCCATGTTGTAGACATATTCATCACATCGATAACAATGACACTACATCCATGCCCACCAGAGATAGGATTAACCCTAATCCTAGTAGCAGGAATACGAAGAACTTGCCAACCTCTTCTATCAGCATGCCGACCAGCATCATCTTGTCCTGGCTCACAACGGCCGCGGCTGCGTAGATCTCCTCTCCTAAGAAGACGTAGTCGCACATCATGGCAAAAGCGTATACCATGATCCAGCGACCTGTGCCGCCGACGTTAAGCCCACCCATGTACTTCGCCATCTCCAGACTTATTGGACAGTCACTGTAGAAGATGCCTATGGCGAGATTTAGGCCAACGCCCTCCTGAGCGAAGCTGGCTGTAACACCTTGAGTCCACGTGAGTGCGCCACGTCCATAGTAGCGTAGATTCTCTCTCTGGAACTCCTCCGGTTTACCAGCCTCCCTGTAGCCTTCAAGAGTTGTACCCTCGATTAGAGGGATGCTCTCGGCCTGGTAGGGCATGTGGACAATGAGCCTCGCCCCCATCTCCGCGCAGAGACGGCTAATGTAGCGCAGGAACGTTAAAGCGACCAGGGTCATTGAAACAAGGGTACTGTATAACTGTCCTCCACTGGCACCCATCTGGTAGTGGACGGGTTTATCCTCCTCCAAGCTTTTCCCGACGCCCTCTTTGATGGCGGTTATAGCAGGTATGTCCCTGAGTTTTGGTTGATAAGTTGGATCCTTGATTTTCTCGAAGTAGTAGTAGGAAGCGGCTGCGATTACTAGTAAAACCACTGCACTTAAACTTGTACCGGGAATTATCACTGAAGACATGTAGTTCTCCAAAAAATACGATGATAGTAAGATGTATATAAGATAAGTTACCTTATTACGATACTAGCTATTTTAAATTTTAATAAATTAAATTAACTACAAATAATTGAAATAGCATTTATCTACAGGAGACGGTAACATTAAAATGGTGTAGATAAATGGCATTAGAAAACGCGAAGAAAGTTCTGATAGAAGTACTCGGGATGAAAAACAAGGAACCATGCGAGTGCGGAGGCGAGGCTGTGCTGGTATCCCTCGGAGCAAGCATGGACCCCGTCGACCAGGCGCGAGGACCCGTTTTTGAGTGGGAATACTGGTGCAAGGCCTGCGGAAAAACCCATAAGAAGAGCGAGAAGTCCAAGAAAACTAAGAAGTAAACCCCCAAATATTTTTTTTATCAAAAGGACATCCTCAGAGTAAGGGCCCCATGATTATGAAAAATCTATTTAATATCTCGCTGGATCCTAAACGATTAACCTGGGTACACTATCAATATGACCTGTATTCATGGTGTTGAGCCTTCGCGGTGCAAAAAATCGCCAATGTTAAAGTAGTTTCTAATCATCCTGCTACTCCAGACTGTTTCATATCGCCCATAACCAAGGCACCACCCGTCAAAGATCACAAGGCAGTATGAGCCAGGGCTCAGTCCCCCTTCCACCTGGAGGATATTCTCTTGAAAGATGTCCCTACCACACACGAAGAGCCACGCTGTCTCCATGTCCACGTTTACTTTCCTGGTCTCTTTCTCCTTTGAGAGCATTTCCAGAAGTATAGCGCTGGGCTCAAAGACTCTTCTGTCCCGCCCAAGGTATAGGCCAGCGTAGACTAGGTCTTTTCTCGCCGGCGGCTCACATAGCTCCGCGTCTAAGGCGAAGTACTGGTCATTGATCCTGATGATCCTTGACTCGTCTGGGCTGTAGCCAGAGTTGAGTTCTCTGAGCAGCCTCCTGAGCAGCCTCACCTTTTCACCACCTTCGCCACAAAGAAGCCCTGGGTCCCGGCGTCGTCGGGCCAT
>DATKWY010000099.1:0-2311 GCA_035529295.1 Candidatus Desulfaltia sp.
GGCGAACGCGATCTCCTTCTGGGCCTGGTCCAGGGTGAGCTTCTTACCCGTCCTGAACACCTTCCGGGACTGGACCACCAGGCCCCTGGACTCGGCGATCCTCGTGTACTCGGCCTCCTTCAGCCAGGTGGCGTCACAGATGTAGCTGAACACCTCAATCTCCAGGGCCTGGGCGGGTGTCTCAGCCATGTCGGCGGGCATCACCGTGAAGCTGAAGGTGCCCCCGGGTTTGATGACCCTGTGAACCTCCCTGAAGGTGTCCTCCACGCCCTTCCTGCCCTTCGTCATGTGTATGTCCTCCAGGCCCAGGAAGTTGATGGCGTGGTCGAAGTGGTTGGCGGGGAAATCCATCCTGGTTGCGTCCATGTTAACGAAGGTGACCCTGTCAGCCAGCCCACTCTTATCGACGACAATTTTACCCGTATCGAAACTGCCTATATCTATGGCCGTGATCCGGGTCTTGGACCTGATCCTCGCTAGGGCTGCCGAGAAGTACCCTGAGCCCGTGGCCACGTCCAGTATATTCCCCTGGCTGAAGGGCAGGGACACGGCCACCTTCTCCCGCAGTCCACCAAGGGTGGAGAAGTAGGTGGGGTAATCCCGGTCTGTAACATATATCTCGGCCACGGCTGTCATCTGATAGAAATTTAGATTTATGCTCGTAAAATCTTTACGAGTCAGAGGCTGGCGACCTCGGTGATGCGGCTCCGTATCTCAATAGCCCTGGCCTCGAATATTCGCCCGAACTCGGTGGCCTCGTTCCTGTTTAGAGGCTTGTCGTCGCTGGCCTTGAACTCCAGCCACGCGTTATAAGCCCTGGTGTATATGCGGCCGAACATGGCGCTGGGGACGCTGTCAATCAGACCATTATGCTTGAACTGGCTAAATATGCGGTAGTTGCTGGACAGCTTGTCCTCCCCCAACTCGTCGTCGATGACCTTCTCAACAATCCCCCGTAAGGCAGGCTCCATGAACACTCAACCACAATAGAGCGCCCATCCATTTAAAACCGTTATTCGAGCTGAGAAAACCCTTTCAATGGAGGGCGCCACCAATCCATGTCTGAGCGCCATGAAGCCAGTGGCCGAATCCCGTGGAGTCCAGCTGTTCTGCCCAGATGATGGCATGTACAGCTTCTTCAACAGCCCATACCCCATGCACCGCGCCCATACAGGTGTAGACATATACTCCGGGGCGGGCTTCGGGGAGGCCGTGCCGTCCCCCGTGGAGGGTGAGGTCACCCTCGTCAGGAGAGTGAGGGCGCCGAGGGGGCGGGGCTTCAAGGACTCCGGGTACGACGTGGTGACCCTGGTGAAGCCGTCATCGAACCCCGGCGTAGCCCTGAAGATACTCCACGTGGACACCTTCCACGCGGTGGGCAGCAGGGTCAGGCTGGGCGAGGAGCTGGGCCCACTGCTAAGATCAGGCTACTATGGCTGGAACACGTCAGCCCACGTCCACGTGGAGGTTAGGAGCCCCCACGACTCTCTGAGGGCCCGCGGGGGGTTCGAGGTGACCCGGGGCCAGCCTTTGACCGCGGAACCTCAGTCTGGGATGGGGGGCTTCGTCGAGGCGACTCAGCCTGAGTACACCATGATCAGGCTTGAAGGGGAGTCCAACGGTTTGGTGGGGGAGGTGGACGGCGTCGCGGGGGTCCTAGACGGAGGCATACCCTACTACGGGTGGGTGGGCCTCCACCTGGATGAGCCTAGGCTGGGAGAGATAAAGCTCATGGGGGTCAAGATAGGTGAGGCTGACTCACTGCACACCGGCTCATGTGTGGGCCCGTGCGGCGGCTTCAGCTTCACACTGGAAAACACGCCACTGCTGGGCCTCTCCCTCTACCTGACGCCGGTACCTAAGCCTCTGGTGAAGGCCATACCCCGGACCAAGAGAGACCTCAAGGTGGATGTGGGTGACTGGGTTGAGGTGAACCTGAGCCCCGGCTAGGGGTAGGTTCTCTCAGGCGACCCCATGTCTAGGGCCTTGAACCTGGGGATGAACTCGCAGAGCCAGTCAACCACCCGGCCCATGAGCTCCTCCGCATACGCGGGAGTTATCATTGAGTAGTCCCTCGTCGTCTGAACCTCATCCGGGTGGGCCTCCGTCATGCTACCCGTGTCAGTCACGTCGATGACCCTCAAAGGTATCCTGACGACGCCGCCCCTGAACCTGGCCAACCCCGCCCTCAGGATCTGTATCTCCTCGTCCACCTGCCTGGTCTCGGTCACCACCGCCTTACCCATCCTCACAGCCTCCGGCCTAGACGCAAGGGTGAGGGCCGTCTCGGCGTACCCGGCGTGCTGCTCCG
>DATKWY010000100.1:0-3117 GCA_035529295.1 Candidatus Desulfaltia sp.
GGTGGAGGAGAACCCCCGGCGCGACGTGTACATCCTGTACAGGGACCTCCAGACCTATGGCACGGAGTACTCCACGATGGAGTATGACGCCAAGAAGAGCGGGGTCAAGCTCGTCATGTACGACAAGGAGAGGCCGCCAGAGGTCACAGGGGGGGAGAGGGGTCCCTTGGTGCGGGTCTTCAGCCCTCTGCTCGACGAGGAGCTAACCATCGAGACCGACATGGTTGTTCTCTCGGCGCCCATCATCCCCAACATGGACAACGAGGCGCTCTCAAAGCACCTGAAGGTGCCCCTCAACTCCGACGGCTTCTTCATGGAGGCCCACGTCAAGCTCAGGCCCGTGGACTTCGCCACCGACGGCATCTACGTCTGCGGCACGGCTCACAGCCCCAAGGAGGTGGCTGAGAGCGTCTCTCAGGCCAGGGGAGCCGCGTCCAGGGCAGGCATACCCATGGCGAAGGGCAGGCTCAAGACGGCGGCCATCACCAGCGTCGTGGACGAGGCGAAGTGCAGCGGCTGCGGCACATGCATCGAGCTGTGCGTCTACAACGCCATAACCAAGAACGAGAGGGGGCTCGCACAGGTCACGTCAGCGGTGTGTAAGGGCTGCGGCGTCTGTGGGGCGAGCTGCCCTGAGAGGGCGATAACCATGAGTCACTTCACCAACGAGGAGCTTGAGGCGCAGGGGCTGGCCGCCCTGAGGGAGGCATAGAGATGACAGGTTTCGAGCCAAAGATCGTTGGATTCCTGTGTAACTGGTGTAGCTACGCTGGGGCGGACCTCGCGGGGGTCAGCAGGATACAGTACCCCACTAACATACGCATCATCAGGGTGATGTGCAGCGGCAGAGTGGACCCGGCCCTCCCCCTCGGCTTCCTCGCCGAGGGCGCGGACGGCGTGATGATCACCGGCTGCCACATCGGCGACTGCCACTACATCGACGGCAACCTGTACGCGAAGCGAAAGTATGGTCTCCTTGAGAGACTCGTGGCCAAGGCGGGTCTGGAGCCCGGGAGGATCATGCTGGAGTGGGTCTCGGCGGCAGAGGGACAGAGGTTCGCCGATATCGTCACCGGGTTCACCGATCAGGTCAGAGAACTGGGCCCCAACCCAGCTGTCACTGACCCAGATGTCAAGCTTAACCTCATGGCGGCGAAGGCGGCGGCGGAGGAGTACAGGCTACGCGCCCTCGTGGGAAAGGAGGAGAAGCTCGTGACCGAGGGCAACGTATACGGCGAAGAAACGACCCAGGAGGAGCTTGACAGGATAATGGAAGAAGCCGTGGAAACGGAGTTCACGCGCAACAAGATAAGACTGATTCTATCCGTGAAGCCCATGTCAGTTAAAGGCCTCTCAGCTGAAACCGGGATCGACTCCAGGATTATCCTGGATCACGTGGTAGCTTTACGTCAAAGAGGCTGGGTGGACCTGCACGGGGTGCAGGGGAACTCTCCCGTCTACAGGGCGATGGAGGTCCAGTAGATGAAGGCAGTAGGGGCAGTACTTGTCTTAGGAGGGGGCATAGCCGGCATCCAGGCAAGTCTGGATCTAGCTGACGCCGGCTTCAAGGTATACCTCATGGACAAGGAGCCCACCATCGGAGGAGTCATGACCCAGCTCGACAAGACCTTCCCCACCAATGACTGCGCCATGTGTATTCTGGCCCCCAAGCTGGTGGGGGCAGGGAGACACCCCAACATAGAGCTCCTGACCTACACCGAGATCGTCGAGCTGAGGGGAGAGGAAGGAGACTTCACCGCTACGCTGAAGAGGAAGGCAAGGCGCATCGACCCCGCGAAGTGTACTGGGTGCGGTGACTGCGCTAGGAAGTGCCCCGTCGAGGCCATCGACGAGTACAATATGGGCATGGCTAAGCGGAGCAGCGCGTACATCAAGTACCCTCAGGCGGTCCCACTCATCGCCACCATCGACAAGTCGAAGTGCATCGGGTGCGGCATATGCGCCGAGGTCTGTAAAGCGGAGGCAGTCGTGTACGATGAGGAAGACGCAACGTTTGAACTCAACATCGGATCAGTCATACTGGCACCCGGCTTCGAGGCCTTCGACCCTTCCACCCTGACGGAGTACGGTTACGGCAGGTACCCCAACGTCGTCACCAGCATGGAGTTCGAGAGGATCCTCAGCGCCACGGGCCCCTACAGGGGCACGGTTCTCCGGCCAAGCGACGGCGACCTCCCCAAGAGGGTGGCCTTCCTCCAGTGCATAGGCTCACGAGATGAGCGGGTAGGCAACTCCTACTGCAGCGGAGTCTGCTGCATGTACGCCATGAAGGAAGCCGTCATTGCCCAGGAGCACAACCCCGGCCTGGAGGCCACCCTGTTCTTCATGGACCTCCGCGCCTTCGGCAAGGAGTTCGACGACTACTACATCAGGGCCGAGAAGGAGCACGGCATCCGGTTCATAAGGTCGAGGGTGGCGTCCACGAGGCAGGTGCCGGGGAGCCGCGACGTCCTCCTCAGCTACGTCGAGGACGACGAGGTCAAGGAGGAGAGTTTCGACATGGTGGTTCTCAGCGTAGGGCTGAACCCTCCCCCTGACTCAGGCGAGCTGGCCGACGCCGTGGGCATCGAGCTCAACGGGCACGGTTTCGCCAAGACCAGCCTCTTCAAGCCGCTGGAGACCTCGAGGCCGGGGGTCTATGTGTGCGGCGCCTTCCAGGGACCCAAGGACATCCCTGACAGCGTGGCCCAGGCCAGCGGAGCGGCTGCAAAGGCCTCCAAGGGCATCGCGAAAGAGCGGGGCAAGCTGATCACAAAGGTGGAGTACCCGGCGGAGAAGGGTGTCGCCGGCGTGGAGCCCCGCGTCGGAGTCTTCGTCTGCCACTGCGGCATCAACATCGGGGGCGTCGTAGGCGTCAACGAGGTCGTGGAGTACGCCATGACACTGCCAGACGTAGCCTACGCCGAGCAGAACCTCTACACCTGCAGCCAGGACACCCAGGAAAATATAAGGGAGAAGATACTGGAGCACGACCTCAACAGGATAGTGGTCGCCAGCTGCACCCCTAGGACCCATGAGCCCCTCTTCAGGGCTACCCTCAGGGAGGCGGGCCTGAACGAGTACCTGTTCGAGATGGCCAACATCAGGGACCAGTGC
>DATKWY010000101.1:0-5908 GCA_035529295.1 Candidatus Desulfaltia sp.
AGATCGAGTTCGTCGAGGGCAGGGTCATGGTGGTGAGAGGCTCCTGCGGGGTTCTGAGGCTCGACGTATGTGAAGAAAGGTTCAACGAGCTCCTCTCAAAGCCGGGAAAGTAGGCTCATGATTCATCATGTGCGCCCATCATCGGGCTTGAAGATTTCTTATCTATGGAAAACAAGTATCCTTGAAGGGAGCCCCATGGCATCATCTTCGCTTCAGGAAAAAGCTCAGCAGACGTCTTCAGGCTTCCCCCGGCTGGAGTTCATCGACTTCGCCAGGGGCATAGTCATGGCCATCATGGCGTGGGACCACGTATCCGGTTTCTGGAACCAGTACCACCACGGCGGTGAGGGGATGCTGGGGAGGGCTCCACCCTTCATAGACACTACCTGGTTCCTGCTGCGTTTCGTCAGCCACTACTGCGCACCCATCTTCATCTTACTGGCGGGCACCGTCCTCGCCCTCTCGATCAAGCGTAGACTGGAGAAGGGAGAGAGTCAGATGAGTGTGACTCTCCACCTCGTCAAGAGGGGGATCGTACTCCTGTTCCTAGAGGCCGCATTAGTATCCCCGGCTTTCACCAACCCTTGGACCTACTTCGGCGTCATAGCCTGCATCGGCGTCTGCTTCATCATCTTCAGCGTCGCCAGGAGGCTGCCCACCAAGATTATCTTGGTTGCGTCGCTCCTAATAGTGCTCAACAACAGCTTCCTGGACCTGAGCTTCATACCCACGCAACCCAACTGGGGCTGGTACCTCCGCGTAATACTCCATGAGCCCAACTTCGACAGGTGGCCCTACGTGGGGTTATACCCCATAATACCGTGGGTGGGTGTCATGGGATTAGGGTGGAGCCTCGGCAACTACCTCCAGGGCAAGACCCCTGAGCAGATCAGGGGCCTCAAGAAACCCCTGGCGCTGACAGGCCTGGTGTCCCTCCTCGCCTTCGTAGTAGTAAGGTGGTTCAACGGCTACGGCAACCTGGTGCCCCGCATGGGCAACTCCCTGGTGGACTGGCTTTACGTCAGCAAGTACCCTCCGGACCTGGCTTTCCTAATCTGGACCCTGGGGGGCATGTGCCTGATGCTGGCCCTGGGCATCCACATCCAGGACCGGGAATGGTTCCACGGAGGCGTCTCGGGTATCATCCTGGCGTTCGGCAGGAATCCCCTCTTCTTCTACCTTGTGCACCTGTGGCTCTACAGGGCCCAGCCCCCCGACTACGCCCCAAGGGCCTACATACCGCCCTTCTACCTGGAGCTGCCTGAGACGCTGCTCTTCTGGGCCGCGGGCCTGGTCATCCTGTGGAGGCTGTGCCTATGGTACGAGAAGCTGAAGCGCCAGTACCCGAAGCCCATCCTCCAGTACATATAGTGATCACACATGAAGTCCTCCCTCCTCTCAAGGCACCGCGACGCCCTCATCATGACGGTGGTAGTGCTGATGGTCACCGGGTTCAACCTGTGGCAGCACAGAGACGACCCGCCGCTAGGCTACACGGAGTTCACCGGATACGGCTTCAGCTTCGTCCACCCCCAGGAATGCACATTGAGGGAAGCCGTCGTGTACTTCGTCATGCCCTCCTACTGGCTGGGAGACCTGCAGGGCGAGTCCCAGGGTAACGCGGCGAACATAGTAGGCGTGGTGTGGGGGGCAAGCCAGGCTGGTGGGCTGCGGGGGTTCTCTGACCAGATCATCGAGGAGGCCAGAAAACAGAACGAGGTGACCGACGTGGAGGAGGGAGAACTAGTGGAGTTGGGCGGAAAACAGGTCTACGTCCGAGGCTTCAACCTCAGAGCAGACAGCGTGGCTGTGCCTGGGCTGATGGCCGGCTGGAACAGCCCCGAGGGGAGAATGTTCATGCTCTACAACATCAAGCTAGGAGGCGACAGGGAGTGGCTCACGGACCAGATGGCCAAGATGCTCAGGAGCCTGGAGACCCAGCCGCCCACCAAGCCGAGGAGACTGGAGTCCTACTGGCCCACAGACGGCTGGAGGTACGCCCACCCCAGCGAGGTGGGCTTGGACGCGGATACACTGGACGCCATGGTGAGGGACATCAGGGCCAGCGGGACCGCCGTGGACAGCGCCCTGATGGTGAAGAACGGGTACGTGGTGCTGGACGAGTACTTCAGCGAGTATGATGCTGATGACAGGCACATCGTGTACAGCTGCACCAAGAGCGTGGTCAGCACCCTCATCGGCATAGCCATAGATGAGGGGTACATCGAGGGGCTCGATGTTAAACTGGTGGACATCTTCCTGGACGTGGAGTACATCAACAGGCACGAGTGGAAGAGCCGGATAACCCTGGAGGACATGCTGATGATGTCAGCCGGCTTCGACGCCCGAGACAGCTGGATCTATGAGTGGGAGAACCTGGACGACATGAGGAGCTCGGAGGACCCTGTGCTGTACGTGATGAGCCACCCCATGGGCTTTGAGCCCGGCTCCAGGTTCGAGTACACAAACGGGGTCAGCCACCTCCTCAGCTGCATAATCACGGAGAAGACGGGGCTCACCGCCGCCGAGTTCGCGGAGGAGCACCTTTTCGGGCCCCTAGGCATAGGCGACTACGAGTGGAGAGCCGACGCCAGGGGAAACAACTGGGGCTACAGCAGCCTGTACTTGACGCCCCACGACATGGCAAAGATAGGCTACCTGTTCCTCAAAGAGGGGACGTGGGAGGGGGGTAGGATAGTCTCTGAGGAGTGGGTGGAGGCCGCGACGCGGGAGCACCTGCAGGCCAACCTGAAGGACGGCTACGGGTACCAGTGGTGGGTGGACGACGACGGCTACTACCTGGCCCTCGGCTACATGGGCCAGTTCATCTACGTGTTCCCCGACCAGGACATGGTGGCGGTCTTCACTGGCTCCAGTGAGCAGGCCTACGACTACTCCGTCAGGCTGCCTGAGAGGTTTCTGATACCCGCCGTCGGGTAGCCTCCTCATCCAGCCGGTTGAACACATGCTCCACGAGGGCCTCCTCCCGGCGCTTCGTGAGTATGTCATGCCAGTACAGCTGGCTGCTGGAGGAGTAGACCGCCCCCATGACGGCCAGTTCCGTGATGAAATACCCCAAGTACTTCACAGGCTCCAACTGGCTGGCCGCGAAGAAGGGATGGATCATGTCGTAAGTCGTGAGGGTGACGATGAACACCAAGGCCACGTTCAAAAGTATGAGGCCCCCAGCGGCGAAGAAACCCCACTTGGTGTTGTGGAGCCTGGTGACGTAGAGGGCCACTATCACAGCGGATAACCCTATGTAGAGCCACCCCGCGGCCCCCCAGTGGGCGGGGGGCACCCTGAGGAGGTTCATGGACAGAAACATGACCTGGGTGCCGCAGTTCCACAGGCTCAGGTACCGGAAGGGGTCGGGACTGTCAGCCCAGAAGTAGAGCCAGCTGAAGCAGACCAGCGCCGGTAAGATGATGACGGAGACCAGCTTCAGGAAGACCACCACCAGCGTGTTCCCCAGGTCCATGTGAAACATGGCGAAGTAGGCTGAGAGCAGGGTGAAGGACATGAGGCCGGATAGGTTCCGGAGCTTGAAGATGTCCACGTGATAAGGTTGACGCAGGGGGTTTTATTGTTTTACCGTCTAGGGCAGCTTAGAGGCTAGGTAAGCGACCAACACATCTGGGGCTCTGCCGGTGGCCTCCAGTCTAACGCTAAAAACTGATGGGGTTGTAGCCGCCCAACTCCACGAGGTGCTGGGTGTCGTTGAGGCGCTCGACCATGTGCTCCCTCAGCTCGGTCACCTTGAGGACGGTGAGGGCAGTGGGCTCGCACCTGAAGGACGTTCTAATCATCTGCTCCGGTGTGAGCCTGAGCCACCAGGAGAGTATATGGACGATTGTGCCGCCGTGGGTGATCACAACCATGACCCTGTCGTTCCCCTCCGTCAGCCTATCCATGGTCTCCGAGACGCGCCGATAGAATATGCGCCAGGTCTCCGAGCCGGGGTAAGGCTGCCAGTCCAGAAGAGGCTCATGGGGCTCCACGTAGAACTCCTGAACCTCCTGCTTGGTCTTGTCGGCGGCTATCCCGTTGTTGAACTCCCTGATCCCGGCGTTGTACTCGGGTTGAACTCCGAGAGCCTCAGATATGGTCTCAGCCGTCTCCCTTGTTCTCCTCAGGTCGCTGGCCACCAGCCTCACCCTGTGGCCCCTCAGCTCCTCGGATAGTCTTCTGGCCACTGCCCGGGTCTGCCTGACACCCAGCTCCGTTAAGCCTGTCTGGGACCAGCCTCCGTTGAGGTCGCTGACGTTATGCTCCGCCTCACCGTGCCGCACTAGTATTATCGGGTGCATGGACTCACGTAGTGTATATCCTCGCCTCAGCCATAATTGCCTTCCCAGCGACGGGTCAAGCTTCTGCCTGAGGCTGCTCGAACTCTTCCTCGAGGTTCATGACCGCCGGTATGAGGAACGCCACAGCGCCCATCAACACCAACACTATCCCTCCGATCCTGAACCAGATGAACAGGCCCAGGCTGTCCGAGACGGGCCCCGCGAAGGCGAGGCCGATGGGCGTCATGCCTCCGCTTAGACTCATCAGGATGGTGAACACCCGTCCCTGCATCTCGGGCGGGATCACGGCCTGTATGCTGGAGAAGAAGGTCCCGTTGGCCATGGCGTTGAAGACTGCGAACACGAAGACGCAGCCCACTGCCGTCAGGAACAGCTCGGGGGGCATGAAGCTGAAGGCCACTATGAAGACGCCGCTTAAGATTATCGACGTCATGGCGGTGACTATGCGTTTCCTGAAGCCGCCCCACGCCCCCAGGAGGAGGCCGCCGGCTATCATCCCGACGCCGTTGGCCGACTGGAGCCACCCCAGCTCTACTGCGCCGCCGTCGAAGTGGTTGGTGACCACCAGTGGGAGTAGGCTGAAGGCGGGGCTCATGAGGAAGTTGATGATCATAGACATCCCCATGATGACCCTGAGGCCCCTCCAGCTCCACACAAACCTGGCCCCCTCCCTCATGTCCGAGAGCACGGTCTTCAGCCCCAGCACCTCGGTCACCTCACGGATGGGCTGAGGAACCATGATGAAGAAAAGTGACCCTACCGCGAGTACTGCCGTGGCTACGTCGATCAGCAGTATTATCTGGATCGGTATTACCTGCATTAGGAACGCCCCCAGCGGAGGCGCGACGATAGCGGCCAATCCCTGTAGGCTCTGGTTCATCCCCGCGACTCGGCTGAGGTTCTCCTTGTCCACCATGAGCGTCGTCGTGGCCTGCATGGCGGGCCACTGGAAGGCTCCGCCCAGGGACCGGATGAACATGGCCAGGAAGACGTGCCAGAGCTGTACGGCGCCGGTGCCGTAGAGGAACGCCAGTGCCACCACCACGAGTGCTATGAAGGAGTCCGAGACCATCATCACGGTCTTACGGTTCCAACGGTCCACCAAGGCACCGGCGAAGGGCCCCAGCAGCACCTGGGGCAGCATGGCTACGATGCTGGCGAAGGCCAAGGTGGACGCCAGCCCCGTAGTCTCGGTGATCCACCAGACGAAGGAGAACTGGACCAGCCTGCTACCGAAGAGGGAGAACGCCTGGCCGGCGAAGACGATCATGAACGGCCTCATGGGGCGCTCAGAACTCATGGGGTAGTTAGTCAAAGAGTGTGATAAAAAAGATCGGATGCGGCGCCCACGGCCTCTGGCTGTCAGCCGTTTCCCGACGCAAACATGCAGGCGCCGGCTCGGAGAAGTTTAAGAGCGCAGAGAAGTAAAGTGTTCCCTGAAGATGATCATAACAGAAGCGGTCGAAGATTGGGTCAAGCTCTGGAACACCTACGACCTGAACCAGGTGAAAAGGCTCTTCCTCGACGACGGGCGGGTGACCTACTTCAGCTCCGAGAAGCAGGGGCTCATCAAGGGCATCGACAGCCTCGTCAGGCAC
>DATKWY010000102.1:0-2741 GCA_035529295.1 Candidatus Desulfaltia sp.
CGCCCCCGACAAGGGCAGCACCCATGTGTGCCGAGCCTCCATGGGCTGCGAGGTCACCTGGGTCACCGAGGGCAAGATGAGCGTGGGCGGCTTCAGCTTGGACGCCGCCGGCGAGGTCGTCGTCTACACGGCCACGGATGACGCGACGCCCAGTGAGCTCTACGCCTTGGGTGGGGGCGGCGCCAGGAAGGTCACCGACATGAACAGGGGGCTCCTGAAGCAGCTCAAGTGGGTCCCGCCCGAGGAGTTCTGGTTCACAGCCAGCGACGGGGTCAATGTCCAGGGCTGGATAGTGAAGCCCCACGGCTACGCGGAGGGAGAGAAGTACCCCACTGTGCTCCAGATCCACGGTGGCCCCAGGGGCGCATACGGTTACGGTGTGACAGCCGCCAGTCACGAGTTCCAGGTGCTCGCCGCCAGCGGCTGCGCCGTCGTCTACACCAATCCCCGTGGCAGCACGGGCTTCGGCGAGGAGTTCGCCGCCGCCATCAGCGGCCACTGGGGCGAGCGCGACTACCTGGACCTCATGGAGGCCATGGACCACGTGCTGGACAGCTACGGCTACGTGGACGCGTCCAGACTGGGCGTCGCCGGGGGCAGCTACGGCGGCTACATGACCAACTGGATCATAGGCCACACTGACAGGTTCAGGGCGGCCGTCACCATGCGCAGCATAAGCAACTGGTACAGCATGTGGGGGACCAGCGACATCAGCTACAGGAGCCACGAGGTCACCTGGGGTAAGCGGCCCTGGGACAACCTGGAGGAGGTGATGGCTAAGAGCCCCATCACCTTCATGGGGAACGTCAAGACGCCGACCCTCATCATCCACTCTGAGGAGGACTACAGGTGCCCCATGGAGCAGGACGAGCAGCTGTTCACGGCCCTCAAGGTGCTGGGGGTGCCCACAGAGTTCGTAAGGTTCCCCAACGAGCCCCACGGCCTGAGCCGCACAGGTAAGCCCAAGCACAGGGTCGAGCGGCTTCAGCACATTGTCAGGTGGTTCGACAGGCACCTGAAGGGCGAGGAGTAGAGCCCCGGGGGGTAAACCCCCATTTCAACACTTTTTCATGGAGGTGTGTGGCTAGATGGTGGTGAGCTCCTTGTGGTAGTTGCTGAAGGGCACCCCGCCCTTCTTCGTGACCATCACCACGTCCTCCACCCGGACGCTCCACTCACCGAACAATAGAATACTGGGCTCCACGGTGAAGGTCATGCCACCCCGAAGCACCGTGTCGTCAGGGAAGTACAGGAAAGGCGGCTCGTGTACGGTGACCCCGATGCCGTGCCCCAGCCGGTGCACGAAGTTAGGCCCATACCCGGCCCGCTCGATGACACCCCGGGCGACGCTGTCCAGCTGCTGAGCCGTGATCTCGTCGTCCACCATCTTCTCGATGGCGAGCGCCTGGGCCTCCATCACCACGCCGTGGATGCGCCTCACCTTATCGGGGGGCTCCCCCACGTACACTGTGCGGCCGAAGTCGCTGCAGTACCCCTTGTAGACGCAGCCGAAGTCGAAGCTGATGGTGTCCCCCTCCTCCAGCAGTCTCGGCTCGGGGCCGCTGCTGCCCCACAGCCCCCAAGGATGCTTGGGGCTCCTGAACCGGACGCCCGTGGAGAAGCTGCTATACTCCGCCCCGTGGAGCCTGAACCTGTAGTCCACCTCGTTGGCCACGTCCACCTCCGAGGCCCCCACCTTCAGGGTGTCCACCACCTCCCCATACACCTTGTCGGTGATCTCCCCGGCCTTCCTCATGACTGCCACCTCGTCCTCGTCCTTGATCATCCGCATGGGGTCCAGTATCTCGCCGGCGTTGGACAGCCTGCTGTAGGGCAATAATTCTCTGAAGAGGAGGGTAGTGTGGGCCCACGCCCTCTCCTCCAGGCAGACGCCCTTACCCCTGAGCCTGAAGGGGGCCAGCACCTCCTTCAAGACGTCTCTGGGCCGCATACTCTCGTCCACGATCCTCACCTCCTCCACCCAGGGCTTGCCCTCGGCCTGCCTCTGCCAGCCGGCCGCCCCCATTCTCGGAGCCACCAATATGAAGCCACCATCTGCCCCAATGTAGGCCCCCTGGACGTAGTCCCCGTAGGTGTTGTGGTCCGTGAGCTCTGGGCCGCCCCTCTGTACACCCGCGAGGTACCAGAGGTTGGCGCCCCGCCTGAGGTACATGAGGGCTATGCCCCTCCTCTTCATCTCCTCCCTGGCCCTCGCAAGCCTCCCCGCGTAATCCATAGCTATCACTAAAAGGGTGGGTTCGGAGCTTAATAGACCCTCGACTCCGCGGCGGAAAGCTGGGCTCAGACGGGCGCCGGGCTACCTTCCGAACAACTGATTTCTCCTGTCCCTGCCGATGGGGCAGGCCCTCTGGCAAGTCTGGCACATGATCCAGGTGTTCTCCGTGACCTGGGGACTATGCTCCAGGTACAGGTCCCGGTACTCGTCTGAGAGTCTCCTCTCCATCTCCATCCCCAGGAGGCACCGTTCCGGGTCCACCCTGTAGGGGGTTAATGCGCCCACGGGGCACGCCCTAACGCACTCGTCGCAGTCGCCGCACAGGTCCCCAGTGAAGGGCTCGTCGGGTACCAGCACGGCGTCAGTGAGGACGCTCCTCAGCCTCACCCAGGGCCCGTACTCCGGGGTCACCAGGAGGCTGTTCTTGCCGAAGCAGCCGAGGCCGGCGAGCTGGGCCATCCGCTTCTTCGACAGCAGGTCCGGCTCCAGCTCCGTCCTGTAGCCG
>DATKWY010000103.1:0-3437 GCA_035529295.1 Candidatus Desulfaltia sp.
CCCCAGTGGCTGAGCCCTGGACCGTGCTAGCCGCGGCGTCTAGCCTCACCGAACGGGTCATGCTGGGAACTAATGTAACTCCCATACCCAGAAGGATGCCCCAGAACCTGGCCAAGCAGCTGTCCACCCTAGACCACCTCTCAGGTGGAAGAGTGATTCTAGGGGCTGGGCTGGGCGGTGCGGGTGAGGGAGATGACGCCGGCCCAGAGTTCAGCGGCTTCGGCTTGCCCTCTGACTACGGGACCTTGGGGGAGATGACGGACGAGGCCTTGGAGGTCATCACGGCCCTCTGGTCGGGTGAACAGATAAACTACGCGGGTAGACACTACACAGTAAACGAGGTCACTTTCCAGCCGACACCGCTCCAGAGGCCCAGGATACCCGTCTGGGTCGGCGGCTCCAGCCCAGGGGCTCTGAGGAGGGCAGCCAAGTGGGACGGCTGGGTGCCCGCGGGGCCGGCGCCCAGCGCCGGGTTCCCCGGCCTATCAGTGGATAAGGTCAAGGAGAAGCTCAGCGTAATAATGGAGCATCGAACCACTGAGGCCCCCTTCGATGTCTGCTACGGGCTGGAGTGGCCGGACGACAGGAAAGAGCTGAGGACGCTGGCGGATAACGCCGAGTCCGCAGGAGTGACGTGGCTCCTGGACTCCATATTCGGGTTAAAGTACAGTGGAGAAGAGGCCCTAGACCGGGTGCGGAAGGGGCCACCGAACCTCTAACCCTCGTATCCCAGGAACCTGAGAACCGTCAGGGCCAGGGTCCGGGCCGTGGTCTCCAGCTCAGCCAAGGACACGTGCTCGTTTGCTCCGTGGGCCACCCGGACGTCGCCGGGCCCGAACACTGTAGTGGGTGTCCCCCCTACGTTGATGAGGAGCCTGGCGTCGGAGGCGTAGGTCATGCCCTCGTACACCGGCTCCGAGCCTGTGGCGTCCATGTAGCTGCCGGCCAGCGTCTTCACTATGGGGTGGTCCAGGGGCACCCTGCTGGGGGCGAAGCTGTAGCCGGACCACTCCACCGTGGGCCTGTGGTCTCTGAGCCACGGGTCCCCATCAGCGATCTCACCCATCTTCTTCTCCAGCTCGGCTCTGGCATGCTGCTGAGTCTCCCCTACAGCTACGCCGAGGCGGCCCTCGAAGGTCACCTTCTCGGGCACCGTGCCGGGCCACTGGCCCCCGTGGACAGTGCCTACGCTGAGGGCGTAAGGCGCCTTATAGCGCCTGTAGAGCGGGTTGGATACACGCCTGTTCCGGTCGGCCTCCAGCTCCTTGAGGCCGTTGAAGACAGTGACGAACTTCTCTATGGCGCTGACTCCCTCCTCTCTGACGCAGGCGTGGACGCTTCTGCCGGGTACGGTGGCCCTGAAGCTCATAGCCCCCGCCACCTCGGGGGCCAGCTTGACCTCACTGGGCTCCATGATGACGCCGGCGTCGGCTCTGTAGTCGCGAAGGCATGTGGCCAGGGCGCCGCAGCCTCCGTCCTCTTCGCCTATGCAGCTCTCGTAGATCAGCTTACCCTTGAGCTTGACGCCGGCGTCCGTGATGGCCTTCACCGCGTATAGGGCTGCGGCCAGCCCGCCCTTCATGTCGCAGACGCCTCGCCCATACAGTTTCCCGTCCTTCACGGTGGTCTTCATGGGGTCCGTGGCCCAGTTCGCTGGGTCGCCGGGGTCCACGGTGTCTATGTGGCCGCAGAGGATGAGGCTCCTCTCGCCGCCGCCCAGAGTTCCCACGACGCCCATCCCCTCGTCCCGGGGGATGCTCATGCTGAAGTCGGGGTGCCTGCGAAGCTCCGTGAAGTCTATCATCCACGTGTCCACGTCGAATCCCAGGCTCCGCAGCTTCTCGGCCATGTGCTTCTGGGCTCGTGTCTCCTTGCCCCCGTAGCTGGGGATGGCCACCAGCTCCCCGATGAATCGGATCATGTCGTCGAGGTCAAGTGAGTCGAGGACTCGTCTCTCCACGGCGTTCAATGTCATCAGCGTATGATGCCGCCTGGGGCAATATCACCTTTGCCGGGACCTGGCTACAGCTTCCTCATCACCTTGTCCGCGAAAAGCTTAAGGGACCTCAGCTCGTCGCCGTAGTGCCAGCGCAGTATGAAGTGGTCAACACCCAGTGAGACGTACTCCCCAAGCAGTTCTGCTACGACATCGGGTGTCCCCGTGACGTTGGGTAGCTGCCTGCTCAGATACCTCATGTACTCGGTGTCTCCGCGCCCCCTCAATGCCTCCAACCTGGCTTCCACGCCCTCCACAGTCTCGTCCATGACCATCATCAGCCCAGCTGACCTCCGAATCTCCGCGGGGTCTCGGCCAATCTTCCTGCAGTGGCGTTCCAGCACCTTGAGGCGCTCGCCGTAGAATGTCGGCGACTGGCTCCAGGCGAAGTTGACGGCGTCTGCGTGTTTAGCCGCCACGCGCAGCGTCTGGGTGCCTGTGCCCCCCACCCACACGGGCAGCGGCTTCTGGACAGGCTTGGGGGCGGACAGGGCGTCCCTGACTGTGTAGTATCTTCCCTCGAAGCTTGCCCTGTCATCGGTCCACATGCGTCTGCACACCTCGATGGCTTCGTCCAGCTGCCTGATCCTCACCCCCGGCCCCGGGAAGGGGTAGCCGTAGGCTCTGTACTCCGCCTCCTTCCATCCGGCGCCGACGCCGAAGTTTAGGCGGCCGCCGCTGATGTGGTCCAGGGACGCGGCCACCTTGGCCAGGAGCGCAGGGCTCCGGTAGCTCTGAGAGGCCACCATGGCGCCCATCCTGAGCCTCCGGGTGTCCCGGGCGAGGGCCGTGAGCACGGCGTAGCACTCCAGGCAGTTGGTGTCCACGGTGTTGGGTGTCATGAAGAAGTGGTCGCTGACCCAGATAGACTCGTAGCCTAGGCGCTCAGCGGCCTGGGCTATCTCCTTGATCTGGTTGTAGGTGAACCCGTACTGGGGCTCGATCTGGACCCCGAAGTCAAGTGAGGGCATAGGTAAGTTAATGACTTCAGGGTTTTTATCGTTGGCTGTCCGCTCTTCGGGGCATAGGGATAAGCATGGGCACCCTCCTCTGGTACTCTCTGTACTCGTCCCCGAACTCTCTCACTAGTTCCTTCTCCTCCTTCCAACAGATCAGGTATACAACACAGACCACTATGGGAGTGACCAGCAGCGAGTCCCATGAGGAGAGGAGAAGGGACACACCTAGGTGCCCCATGACCCCTCCAAGGTACTGGGGGTGCCTGACGAGGCTGTACACTCCGCCTGAGACCACCTCAACGGGGCGGTGAGTCTCTGAGACACTGAGGCCCAGCTCGCGGACGCCGCCCAGCCCCAGCCAGAAGGCTGGAACCAGGAAGATCAGCGACAGCAGCAGGTACAACAAACTTATCTCGGTACCAAGGACGCTCACGGTGTAACCTACCGTAGGCAGACCCTCCTGGGGGGCGATCCACAAGCCA
>DATKWY010000104.1:0-3330 GCA_035529295.1 Candidatus Desulfaltia sp.
CGCGCGCACAGTGACTAAGTCATCTACTTGCCCTTTTTCTAAGACCACAGAGGCCAGCTGTCCTTACATCAATCAGTGCAGAGATAGCATGCATTCACTGTGATACCCTGATGAACACTAAAATAGCGTCGATCGCTTCGGTTACACGCTTCCGTATTTTTTACAATGTTTTACAGAAGACTTCCGGCGGCGAAACCTACCAGCCCTACGAGCATAAGGTAGAGGACCCTGTTCTTCACCCTTCTGCTGTTCTCCCGGCTCGGGCCCCTCACCAGGCTCACGGCACCGTGGACCAAGCCCAGGTCAG
This sequence comes from Candidatus Desulfaltia sp., assembly GCA_035529295.1. GTDB lineage: Archaea > Thermoproteota > Bathyarchaeia > TCS64 > TCS64 > RBG-16-57-9. The sequence continues at coordinate 308 of DATKWY010000104.1, forward strand.
TGGCGGCCACGAAGGGCACATACCATAGGCTCACCAGGCCGAGGTAGACGGGCACCACGCTGGAAGCCGCAGCCGCCACAAAGAAGGCGGCGGCCACTCTGGACGCTGTCCCCGCGCCCCTGGACACGGCCACAGTCCTCACGCCGGCGCTTCTGTCGCCCTCAACGTCCACTATGCCCTTGGCCACCTCCCTCCCCGTGTTGCTGAGGAAAGCCATGAGGCTGAAGCTGAGGCTGACGGTGAGGTTCCCCGTGAGGACGCCGCCGTAGACGAAGGGCAGGGCTATGCATGTGCTCACCATGAGGTTCCCGGGGAACCCCGTGCGTTTACCCCAGGCCGAGTACATCATCATGACCACCCAGCTGAACCCGGCCACGGCGAAGGCCTGAGGGGAGACCAGGTAGCTGGTGGTGAGCCCGGCTATGCTGAGGACCGCAGTTAGGGACAGGGCCTCGCCAGGTGTTACTCTGCCGCTAGGTATGGGCCGCCCCGGCTCGTTCACGGCGTCTATGTCCCTGTCGTAGTAGTCGTTCACCGCCATGGATGCTCCTGTGAGGGCCCAGCCCGTGATGAACGCGTACAGCAGTGGCAAGGGCTCGCCCAGGATGCCGGCTCCCCCGGTTATCGCGGCGCCCACTATTATGGCGAGCCCCAGCATCACCGAGTTCACCGGCCGGGTGATCTCCAGGAGGCTGCCCGCTTTACCCATGGGGGATACGGTGAGGCTTCAACGTAAAAAACCCCGTGAAAGAGCCGTCCAATAAGTCTCTAAATGGGTGTAGAGGCTTCGGCTCCGGAAAAGACTAAAACCCGTCAAGCATACTTCTCTCCATACCCCAGGGGCGTATCCATGAGCTACTACGAGGAGCTGATAGGCAGGATGGCGGACAGCGGCGACGTGACCGGCGTCCTCCACCTAGCCAAGTGGATACAACGGAACGAGGGTAAGAACGACAAACTGGCGGAGCTCCTCATAGCCAAGGGAGACCAGCTTTGGCGCAGCTACAAGAACGCCGACGCCGCCAGGCTATACGTGGCCGCCATGGACCTGGCCCAGACCGAGGAGACAGCGGAGGCAGCCTCCGGCAAACTAACCCAGCTGAGGGCCAGGGAACCTGAGGCCGAGCCCGAGGAGAAAGTGGATAAAGCCTGGGCCCCGCCGAGGAGGGTGCTGAAGGTGGTCCCGGACACCGCTGAGAGCCACCTAATATACGCCCAGTTCTTCGCCAGGATCAACAAACCCGCCCAGGCAGAGTACCACTTCACACGAGCCCTGGGCCACGAGAAGGACAACATAGCGGCTCACCTCCACTACGCCCAGCTCCTGGTGGACCAGAGGAGGCTGGAGGACGCCGAGGCCCAGTACATGGAGGCGCTGGAGGCCGAGCCCGGGGACCCAACGGTCCACAACAACCTGGGCATCCTCTACTACGGTATGAGGAGGCTGGGCGAGGCCCTGGAACACTTCAAGAAGGCCCTGGAGGCAGAGGAGGACGCCACGGTCCACAACAACATGGCCAACATCCTGGTGGACGCTGGGAAGTGGAAGAGGGCCGAGGAGCACTACAGGAGGTCCCTAGAGCTGGACCCTAGAGACTCCAACACCTACAACAACTACGCCCTGTTCCTCTGGAGCCGCGGCAGGAGTCGGGAGGCGGACGCCTGCTTCAGGAAGGCCTTTGAGATCACCTCGGGGGACCCGACCCTCCACAGGAACTACGCCAAGTACCTGGTGGACATGGGCAGGTTCAGGGAGGCCGAGGAACACTACAAGCAGCTCTCCGCCCTGGAGCCTGAGCGGGCTGAGACCCACATTAGGCACGGCATAGTGCTATACAGGATGGATAGGCTCCAGGAGGCTGAGGCCCGCTTCCGGAAGGCCATCCAGCTGGAGCCTGGGAACGCCGAGGCCCACCTCCACTACGCTGTACTTCTTACCCACACGGGGAGCCCTGTGACCGCGGAGTCCCACTACATTAGGGCGGTGACCCTGAGCCCGGATTCGGCCACCGGCAACCTGGTGTACGCCATCTTCCTCAGCAACCAGAGGCGGCTGGAGCAGAGCGAGGAGTACTACAGGAAGGCCGTGGAGCTTGCCCCCGGGGCCGCTGAGCCCCACATCTACTACGCCAGGACCCTGGCCGACCAGCAGAGGCACCAGGAGGCCGAGGCCCAGTTCAGGGCAGCCCTGGAGGCAGAGCCGGAGAACCAGGAGATACACCTCTACTATGCCCAGTTCCTGGCCAAGGTGGACAGGCCCGCCCAGGCCGACACCCACTTCAAGAAGGCCCTGGAGCTGAGACCTGACGACGCCAAGGCCCACTTCAGCTACGGGGTCCACCTGGCCACCCACGGCCTACAGGACAGGGCCCTGGAGCACTATGAGAGGGCCATGGAGCTGGACCCCCAGTACAGGGAGCTCATAAAGCATTTATCAGCCTAGATGTGTGTGAGCGTCGTCACCTACACACCGCTATATACAGATCACAGAGATGGATTGGTAAACAAGGTGAATATTCTTGACCGTTGAACTAGAAGTAGTCCCTCAGGGAGTCCCTGATAAGAGCATCGAGGACATCGCCAGGGAGGCTACACCCAAGATTGCTATACTCGGCGTAGGTGGCGGCGGAAGCAACATCGTCACATGGATGGACAAGAAGATCATAGGCGCCCGGACAGTGGCACTCAACACTGACGCGAAGCACCTGACAACCAGCAAGGCGGATGAGAGGCTCATCATGGGTTACGGCCTCACAGGGGGCTTAGGCTGCGGAGGGTTCTCTGAGCAGGGGGCCAAGGCGGCAGAGGAGAGCGCCCTGGAGATCGAGGCAGCCATAGGTGACGCCAACCTCGTCTTCGTGGTTGCGGCCCTGGGGGGCGGAACCGGCACAGGGGCCGCCCCCGTGGTGGCCAGGATCGCCCGCGAGCTCGGGGCCCTCACCGTAGGCGTGGTCACCATCCCCTTCGACGTGGAGGGGACCAGGGTGGGCAAAGCCAAGGAGGGTCTGAGGCAGCTGGTGGAC
>DATKWY010000105.1:0-5190 GCA_035529295.1 Candidatus Desulfaltia sp.
AGGATACTGATTCTTGATGACAGCACGAGCAGCGTGGACGTGGAGACGGAGATACTCATCGAGAGGGCCATGGAGGAGCTCATGAGGGACAGGACCAGCTTCGTCATCGCCCAGCGCATAAGCACCGTGCTCACTGCGGACAAGATACTGGTCCTGGACAACGGCAGGATCGCGGCGGAGGGGAACCACGCCACGCTCATGGAGACGAGTCCCATCTACAAGGAGATATATGACAGCCAGCTGGGCGACGGAGGCGCGGCACAATGAGCAAGCATGGCAGAGGCGGGCCCCAGGACGAGGGCGGCCAGCGGAGGCCGCCCATGGGACCCAGGCATGGCCCGGGCGGCATGGGGGCCATGGAGAAGGCTAAGGACCCACGGGGCGCGTTGCTGAGGCTTCTGGACTACTTGAGGCCTTTCAGGCTGCACCTGGCCGCCATTGGGCTGCTCACAGTGGTGGGCACGGTTCTGGGCCTGGCGGGGCCCTATCTGATGGGAGTGGCCATAGACAGGTACATCATGGTGAGGGACCTGGAGGGGCTCCTAAGCATCTCTCTGCTTCTGGCGGGGACCTACGTGGCCAGCGCCGTGACTTCTATGGTTGCGGGCTGGATCGCGGCGGGCATCAGCCAGAGGAGCCTGATGCAGATGAGGAAGGAGCTCTTCGACCACATGCAGACCCTGAGCCTGGGCTACTTCGACAGGAATCCGGCGGGGGACCTGATGAGCAGGCTGACCAACGACATTGACGCTATTAGCTCGGCTTTGACGCAGAACGTCACCAGCCTCATTTCAAATGGGATCACCATCGTGGGGGTCCTGGCGCTGATGCTGGTGCTGAACGTGAGGCTGACGCTGGCCAGTCTCATAGTGTTTCCGCTGATGATGGTTTTCACGGCGGTGGTGGGTAAGCGGACCCGGGAGAGCTTCATGGGGCTCCAGGTGAACCTGGGGGCCATGAACAGCGTGATGCAGGAGACTGTGAGCGGCCAGAGGGTGGTCATAGCCTTCAACCAGCAGAGGGCGGTGACGGCCAAGTTCTCCGAGGCTAACCGGAAGGTGAAGGAGATGGGGATAAGGGCCATGACCTACGCCATGCTGGTGCCGCCCATGATGGGCATCCTGAGCAACGCCAACATAGCTATTGTGGCGGGTCTGGGGGGCTGGATGACTATCAACGGGTTAACCACGGTGGGCACCATAGCCGCCTTCATAGCCTATAGCCGCAGGTTCGCGGACCCTCTCCGGCAGATAGCCAACCTTTACAACAACATCATGTCGGCGCTGGCCGGCTCCGAGAGGATATTCGAGGTGCTGGACACGGATCCGGAGATCACTGACGCGGAGGACGCCGCGGGATTCGAGGACTTTGAGGGGGCTGTGGAGTTCAGGGACGTGGACTTCGGGTACGTGGAGGGTGTGCCCGTGCTGAGGCATGTGAGCCTCAGGGCTGAGCCTGGGCAGACCATAGCCCTGGTGGGGCCCACGGGGGCGGGGAAGACCACCGTCGTGAACTTACTCACAAGGTTCTACGATATCCAGGGGGGCATCATCAGCATCGACGGCGTAGACGTCAGACACATCAGGAAGGATGACCTCCGGCGGCAGCTGGGCATAGTGCTGCAGGACGTGTTCCTGTTCAGCGGCTCCGTGATGGATAACATCAGGTACGGGCGCCTGGACGCCACCGAGGAGGAGATCATGGCCGCTGCGAGGCTGGCTAACGCGGACGGGTTCATAAGGCGCCTGCCTAAGGGGTACAGGACGGAGCTCAGTGAGCGGGGCAGCAACCTGAGCCAGGGGCAGAGGCAGCTTCTGAGCATAGCGAGGGCGATCCTGGCTGACCCGGCTATCCTGGTGCTGGACGAGGCCACGAGCAGCGTGGATACGCGTACGGAGCGGCAGATACAGGAGGCGCTGCTGAACCTGATGAAGGGGCGGACCAGCTTCGTGATAGCTCACAGGCTGAGCACCATCAGGAACGCTGATCTGGTGCTGGTCATCAACCGGGGGGAGATCATTGAGCGGGGGACCCACGATGAGCTGCTGGCTGCGCAGGGCTTCTACTACCACCTGTACATGAGCCAGTTCAAGGGCACCAACCATGGGCCGGAGCTGGCCGAAAAAACCGTGGGGTGAGGCCGGGCCTCACCCTTTGTAGTGTATGGGGTTGGGGGCTCCGCACCCTGGGCATGTCTGGTCGTCAAATTTGAGGCTTTGGCCGCACTGGCATCTTGTCCACAGCTGTTCGCCGCAGCCGGGGCAGTAGCGTTTGCCTGTGAGGGGGTGTGGTCCTGCTGCGAGGTCGCTTCTGATGCTGGCGCCGCAGTAGGGGCAGAGCCACTGGGTGACTGCGTACTCCATGTTTAATGTTTGGTTGTGGGGGGAGATAAGGTTTGAGGGGGCTAGCCTTTCAGCTGTTTTAGGGTTTGGTCTATGCTCGCGGCCATGAAGCCGGTGTCTGAGCCTACGGCTATGAACCTGTGGCCCTTGTCTATGAGCTCATTGCAGTGCTCTGTGTTCTTGCCGAAGGCTATTCCTGGGGCGGTTTGTTCCTGGTGGCTGGGAATTGTGGATTATGGGGGGGTTGGTTTGTTACTTGGCAATATAGTGATTTTGGGGGTTGATGACAGCTGTGTGGAAGAATGTGATGTTTTTCTGGGTTATTTTTATAGTTTTTTTAGGTAAATGGTTTCGTTTTTTGTTTCGTGTAACACGGGTGTTGGGTTTCCCGCAGATTGACAGGATTCTGAGTCCAGGTTAGGGATTATGTGTGTTATAGACGCGTGCTAACGAAAGATCTCATAGACCCACAGGGATGCGCTCATCATTCCAAGCATCAGTATGCTCAGGGTTACTGTCGCTATCCACAACATCCTACGTATGAAGGCCCAGTCAAGATTCCAGAAATAGTCGTCTCTCAGCGAGACCAGCAACCTGTCCTCCAAGAACCCCAAAATAATCACGAATACACTCGCGTAGAAAAAACTTTGTCTTATTGATGCAACCGCGGCTCTTTCTAAATTAATCGCTCTATACAGCTCTTCACTGGTAGCTTCAGGGTTATACCAGTAATCATGTGTGAAGCCGAACTCTACAGGCTCCATCCGTATAATGTGGTCCTGACCATTATACACTCCAACAATCATGTATCTTCCACCATCAAGCTTGACCCTGTTCCCATCTACGTAGACGTGTTTGTCCCACATCCAGCTTCTCACATGGCGTCCTTCTGGTGCAAGAAACATCAGGTAGCCTTCCTTAGATTCTGGGCGTACGTTCCCAACATGGGACCCCCTCAGATCATAGATCTCAGCGTTGAAGTAGCTCCAAGTATGGTTCTCAAAGAGAAGCTCCTCCTTGAGATTGCATACTGTTAGATTGAACCTGACCCATGCATAGTTCCCGTTGTAGACGCTGAAAACTACTCTTTTATCGCCTTCAATCGCCTCAGTGGTAATAGGCATATATTCACTGGGCGCGACCATTGAATGTACAGGGCTCAATATCACTAGAAATAATACGAGTGAGCGGACATTCACAGAGAATTAGATGATTCGAATCAACATTAATGTTCTTCTCAAACTTATCTAATAACCTTACACGCGCGTTGTATCATGTAACAAGGCATAGGATTATTTTACCTGACTCCTGTATCAACCCATGAAAACCATTGAAGGTATGATCACCTTCACCTACCACGACGACGTAGAGAAGGCCAGCACATTCTACCACGACGTCCTCGGACTCCACCTCGTCATGGACCGAGACTGGGTTAAGATATACAGGGCTGGCGCAGACAGCCACATCGGCCTCGTAGACAGCAAACACGGCTACCTGAAGCCCTCAAAGGACAAGCCCGTGATGCTCAGCATCATGGTGCAGGACATAGACGCCTGGCATAGGAGGCTCACCGAGAAGGGCGTCAAGACCAACCACCCGCCCAAGGAAGCCGACGGCATCCACATGAGGGGCTTCCTCACCTGGGACCCCTCAGGCTACGTCATAGAGCTCCTGGAGTTCCTCACCAAGCCCTACGGCGAATAACAGAACACTGATCCATAACCATGTTAAACGGGGGCCCGGACCACCCACCGAGGACCGAAAACCCGCGCCACACTAGGTGCGGCGATACCACTCGTGGCTCGCCCCTAGGGCCGCGGGCCCCCTCCTCACCTTATCAGCACCAAACCGTCCTGGCCCGGCCTCCACCCCTCGGCCCTCCGCCCCACGGCCCAGTGGTAAGTCGGCCGGTAAAGATACACCCAGGGGGCGTCATCTCTCACGATCCTGAAGATTCTCCGATATATCTTCTGTCTGGCCTCGTCGTCGAAGGCCCTCTGAGCCTCCCAGGCCAGGCGGTCCACCTCCAGGCTGCTGTACCCCATCCACCAGGGGCCTTTGAAGGCTGAGCGAAGCTTCTCCCTGAGCACCCTGAAGGCGCTGCGGGGGCTGGAGTCGAAGCAACACATGTCTCCAATCCGCTTATCCCGCACCATCTCCGCGTAGGCCGGCCGGTCCCCGTGGCGCTTAACCTCCACCTCCACCCCCACGGCCCCGTACATCCTCTCCATGGCCGCCGCAAGCTGGGGCGCCTCATCAGGCATCGAGGTGGGCACATCCATCACCAGCCTCAGCCCGTCCCCGTGCCCGGCCTCGGCCAGCAGCCTCCGAGCCCTATCCGGGTCGAAGCCGTAGGGCGGCGTCTCCGGGTCGAACCCGAAGTGGTGGGGAGTTAGGTACCCGGATAGCTGTGTCGCCTCCCCCTTCTTCACCCCGTTGATGATCCCGCGCACATCCAGCGCGTGGTTCAAGGCCTGCCTGACGCGGCCATCCACGCAGGGCCCCCTGAAACAGTTGAGCATGAAGATGATGCAGAGGCCACTGTCCAACTCGGCCACGGAGGCCCCCTCCGCCCCCGCCAGGCGTTTACCCTCAGCCCCAACCATGCAACCGATATCGGCCTCCCTGTCCAAAACCATCTGGGCCCTCCTAACCGGGTCGGGCTCAGCAATCCAGGTCAACGCCTCAAACTTAGGAGACCCACCCCAGTACCCCCTGAAGGCCTCCAGTGTCAGCTCGTTGCGGCCGGCCGACCCCACCAGGTATGGGCCTGTGCCCACGTACTCCCGGGGGAGCCTGTCCAGCTCATCCTCGGGGCCTATAGGCATTTCCGATAGCAGGTCCAGGA
>DATKWY010000106.1:0-4140 GCA_035529295.1 Candidatus Desulfaltia sp.
GTGAAGCTGCTGATAGACGGCAGCCTGGGCGCCCACACCGCGGCCCTCTTCGAGCCCTACGAGGACGACCCCTCAACCACCGGGCTGCTGCTGGAGGACCCAGCGGTCATCACCGAGAAGACCAGCACCGCCCACGGCCACGGGTTCCAGGTGGCCACCCACGCCATCGGCGACCTGGCCATAGAGCACGTCATCGACAGCATCCAGGAGGCCATCAGGCGCGAGCCCAGGAAGGACCACAGGCACAGGATAGAGCACTGCGAGATACTGAGCGCCCAGCAGATAGAGCGCATCAGAGAGCTGGGCATCATCCCGGCCATGCAGCCCAACTTCATAGGCGAGTGGAGCGGCCCCGGCAGCATGTACAGGCAACGCCTAGGCGAGAAACGGGACAGGGCCAGCAACCCCTACAGGGTGCTGCTGGACGAGGGCATAACGGTGGCCTTCGGCAGCGACGGCATGCCCTTCAACCCCATCTACGGCATATGGAGCGCCGTCAACCACCCCATCAAGAAGAGCAGGATCAGCCTGGTGGAGGCCGTGAAGTGCTACACCCTGAACTCAGCCTACGCCGGGTTCCACGAGGACCACGTGGGCAGCGTAGAGGCGGGCAAGCTGGCCGACATAGCAGTATTCGACAGGGATCTGACAGAGGTCGCGCCCGAGACCATCAGGGACGCACAGTGCTACATGACGCTGGTTAACGGGAAAATTCTGTACCACAAGGAAGGGTAGTGCTCGACTACCCAACGAATATATTTATTTAACAATTGATGGTGCATCACTGTAGGATGCTTCAGCCCCGTAGAATCATTGTCCTCACCTACTGTGTTCTTCTACTTGTGATCGCTGCAGGCGTCGTACAGTATAATAGTGGAGATATTGTCCTAAAGCGGAGAGCTGAACGCGAGCTAAAAGTTCCCCACGGGGCCGAGTTCTTAGGGCTTCGCTCGTTTAACACATCCAAAGAGGAAACAATAGTAGCCACCTGGAGGCACCAGAATACACTATATGAGGCCCAACTTGACTCAAATGGCGAAGTAACGGCTTCCACCATATACGAGCTTGGTGAAGACGAGGAGAACTGCACCATAACGCCTGTTTTGGCGACGGCAATCGCGGAGGCCCTACTTATCCAAGAGACTGGACTCTACCCAGGACATAGCATGCTCTCAAAACCCTCGGCAAGCTACGAACAACTCTTTCACGCAGGAGACGAGCCATGGCGTATAAGTTGGAGAATGCACATCGGCAACTACTCGATCCTCGGCGCCGATTTTATTGTGCGCGTGAACTCGGGTTCAGGGAAAGCAGGCGTGTACATCAACTCCTTCAACGAAGTAGGGAATGTCCCCATCCCAGAACCAGAGAAAATCACATGGGAAACGGCTCATGACGCGGCACTGAGAGAATATATGGAGAGCCTTGAGTACGCTTATATTAGTTCAGTTGAGGACAGGGGTCTCATAGTGATCCCGCCCGGATATGAGGGTGCCCCTTCATACCGTTTGGTATGGCTGGTGAGTGTAGATGGGACGGGGATTGAAAGCGGTGAGATGGTCTGGCGGGCAACGATCTACTTCATAGATGCATACAACGGAGAGGTGGTGGAAGGAACCAGCGTTGGGACGGGATTAGCAGGCATCTATACGAGTTACCCATACTATGGTAAATTTTACCCTTCAATAGTCCATGCATACCCAGGTGAATACAGATACCCCTTCAACCTGGAAGAGGTCTGGAACATCGTGTCAAACCAAATTGAGGACGTGTCGCCGGTAAACAGAGCCATGGAGAGTGTTACTCTGGCTGTTGACGAGGAAGAATCGCCCCTAATAGTAGTTTACTGGGCGAGGACCTTTTCAGGGTATAAGGCAGGCGCCATCGTGACGCCTAACTTCTATCAGTACCCCCAGGAGAGAATGTACTACCCCGATGGATACATCATGGTCATAGACCCAGTGATGGGCAGGATTGTTGCCGAGGACACCATCTCGAACATGCAAGAACCACAGAGTCTGACACTCGTTATCAGCCGGAAAGAAGCTTTGCAGATCGTGAAGAACAGCACCAAGACAGACCTCCGCAATGACATCATAAAGGATGACGCCTTGAAGCTTGCAGAGCCACGCGTCATCGCCCCTAACTGGATCAAACAGATGGTGCGCATAGGCGACTTCGACCACATATACCTGAGGAAAGCCAACATTACTCAACCACGCCTCTACTGGCTCATCAAGTACAGCTCAATGGAGCAGATCCATGGCGGATACAGTGGCCTTTACATTGTGGACGCGGAGACCGGCGAACTGGTCCTAGTCATCGAAGACCACCCAATGCCCAGCCAGATATTATTGAGGGTTGAGTCACCATCAAGAGTATCCGTTAAGAGGGGCGAGTCAACAACGCTCAACATAACGGTCACAGCAGCACCCGCCTTCGACGCGCTGCTTCCAGTAGAGCTGAGTCCCAATAGCGCGCACAAGGGAGTCACGATAACCATATCTCAGAATAGAAAGCTCATCTCAAACGAGTCACCGGCCGAGTTCACGGCTGTCATAAACGTGGACGTGACCGCTGAGCCAGGCAATTATTTCACAGTCATCGACATAAGTACGCCGAGCTTCGGCACGAGCGCCCACTTTGACCTGGAAATAACGCCTTGATCAGGATGAAGGAGCTACTCCAGGGCTATGACGCCCTTGGAGTACTTTTTCAGCTTGGACTCATCCAACTCCACGCCCAGCCCAGGGCCCTCGGGGACATATACATACCCCTTCTCGAACCTCACAGGCTTCCTCACCACATCATCCTTGACCCACTCGGGGCACCCGGAGAGCTCACACTTGTGGGTTATGACCCGCCTGTACGCGGATATGATGTGGGTGGCCGCTGAGAGACTAACGCCCAGCTCCACGTCGTCGTGGAACATGCAGGGTATGTTCATCACCCTGGCCATCTCCAGTAGCCTCCGCGCCCCGGTGACGCCACCCCAGGGCCTGTAGGTCTTCAGGCCGAGAACGCCCACGGCGCCCATGTCAATGAGGCTCTTCACGTCCGACAGCAGGTACATGGACTCGTGGGGCATGATGGGGGTGTCAACGGCCGCAGCCACCTCAGCCAAACCCCTGAAGTCCCACCAGACTGTGGGCTGCTCCACGAACTCCACGCCGTAGGGCTCTATGGCTCTGATCATCTTGACCGCGTCCGCCACCCTGTACCCCTGGTTGCAGTCCACCCGCAGGGTGACCTCCTCGCCTATGGCGTCTCTGACTGCCTCGACGCATTCCACGTCGCGGCCGGGCCCTATCTTGAGCCTTATCCCCGTGTACCCCTCCAAGACCATGCTCGACGCGACAGCCGCCACCTTCTCGGGGGCGTCGATCCCTATGAGCCCCACGTTGGGTATCGGCTCAGGCTTGGAGCCCCCCAGCAACCTGTACACCGGCAGGCCCAGGCTCTTACCCATGATGTCCCACATGGCCATGTCGATGACCGCCTTGGCCATAGGGTACGTGGGCGCAATGTAGTCCATCTTCTCCCAGACGGCCTCCGTCTCGAAGGGGTCCATCCCCAGGACGCTGGGGACAACCCAGTTCCTGAGCACCTCCACTATGACGGGCTGGCTCTCCGGGGACAGGGGCGGCAAGGGCGGGACCTCCCCCACCCCTGTGACCCCCTCGTCGGTGTGCACCCGGGCCAAGACGAATTGGAAGGGCTTACCCTCCCCCAGGGACCCGTACCTGGATATGACCAGGGCCTTGCTGCGCGGCACGTCCACGGGAATAATCTCCACCTTGGTTATTTTCAACGTCTATCTCCACCAGAACATGAAGAAAATGCTTAGACATACTTTTAACACATTGGAGTATGGTCGGCTCGGCCTATGGGTTCTTCAGCCCCACCTTCTCCACGACGTCCACCAGCTTGACGATTACCAGGTCTTTATCCGCTGTGAAGGCGCCCCACCCGTCCCCGGGTTCCAGGCCGTGGGCCGCCAGGAACTTGGTGGACAGGGTCTTCCCCGTCTCCCTGAAGAGCGTAACAGCTTTCTTCCTCTCCTTAGGGTCGGTCGCCTCCTCCAGCCTCCCCCTGAGGGACACGAAGCTGTAGCTGCTGAGGTCAGGCAGATAGCGTTCG
>DATKWY010000107.1:0-2032 GCA_035529295.1 Candidatus Desulfaltia sp.
CCTTCACCAGGACATCGAACTCTGCCAACAGAATCCCTCAGGTAAAGTTACGCCGTGAGGATATAATATTTTGAGGCTTTGGAGAAAACATGTTTCCTGTGTGTACCGACCTCAAGGCGCCATTCTTGTTCCTAGTGGCTGGGAATTGTCGATTTTTGGAGGGCTCCGGGTTTATTACATGTGGTTTGTAATTTGGCGAATCTGGGGCGTTGCTGACAGCTGCGTGGAAGAATGTGATATTTTTTCGGGTTGCATTTAGCTAAAGTGTAATATTTGTGTGGGTGTCTGGTGTGATAAAGGTGGATCTTAGTTGTCTCATCCTATGGTTCGAGGGTGGTTATTATCTCGGCCTCCAGGCTGCCTGGCTCGATCTCCTGGAACTCGTACCTGACCCTCAGCACAGGCTTGTCCACCTTCATGTATCGGCGCAGGTCGGTGGGGGTCCCCATGAGCACAAGGTCGCAGGGCACCGCGTTGATGGCGGCCTCCAGCTCCCTTATCTGGTGGTCACTGTAACCGACGGCTGGCAACACCTTGCCCAGGTGAGGCCAGAGCCGGTAGAGGTCCTTGATGGTGCCCGTGACGTGGGGCCTGGGGTCAACGATGCTCGCCCCCATCTCCATGGCCTTGATGGTGGCCGCCCCGTACTTCATCTCGCCGTGGGTGAGGGTCGGGCCGTCCTCGATGACCAGCACCTTCTTGCCCCTGAGACTCTCCTGCTCCTCCGCCGTGATGACTATGTTGGCGTTCATGATGACGGCGTCAGGGTTTATCCTGCGCACGTTTTCGCGGGCCTTCCTGACGTTGGCCGGGTCAGCGGTGTTCACCTTGCCCACGATGACCACGTCAGCCATCCTCACGTTGGTCTCCCCCGGGTAGTAGCTGAGCTCGTGGCCCACCCTGTGAGGGTCAACGATGACTATATTCAGGTCCGGCACATAGAACGAGAAATCGTTGTTGCCGCCGTCCCAGACCACCACATCCGCCTCCTTCTCAGCCTCCTTCAGTATGGCCTTGTAGTCCACGCCGCTGTACACCACGGCGCCCCTCTCCAGGTGGGGCTCGTAGTCCTCCCTCTCCTCTATGGTGCACTGGTGCCTGTCCAGGTCCTCCATGGTCTGGAACCGCTGAACCCTCTGCTTCACCAGGTCCCCATAGGGCATGGGGTGGCGGATGACCACCACCCTGTACCCCCGGTTCCTGAGCCGTGAAACGATCCAGCGGGACACGGGGCTCTTGCCGCTGCCAGTCCTGGAGGCGCAGACGCTGATGAGAGGCTTGGAAGGCTTGATCATGGTGTCCTTGGGTCCCAGGAGCACGAAGGTGGCCCCCGCTGACTGTGCCCTGGACGCCTCGTCTTGGAGGTAGATCGCAGAGACGTCGCTGTAGCTGAAGAACACCTCGTTCACCTGGAGGTCCCGTATGAGCTCCTCCAGCTTGGACTCGGGGTGAATCTGGATGCCCTCAGGGTACCGTGGCCCCGCCAGCTCGGCCGGGTAGACCCGTTTCTCCACGCCCGCCGTGGTGTCAAGCTCGGATATCTGGGCCGCCGTGAACGCAACCACCTCGTAGTCTGGGTTGTCCTTGAAGTAGACGTTGAAGTTGTGGAAATCTCTCCCCGCGGCCCCCATGATTAAGGCTCTTCTGACCAATTTCTCTCAGGCTACTATAGTGTTAAGAGGTTAAAACACTTACCACGTGTGGCAAAATACACCAACCAGAGTAAAGTATGGTGTAACTGATCCAACTAGAACAAACAAATGGGCGGAGTGTAAAACTTTTCTAGGCGAGGATAAAGAGTTCCGCATATGACCGAGAGATACTTCAAGGATCAGCCCAGCGCAGAGGAGATCAATGAGAAGCTTAGAGGCTTCACCTCCTGGCTGGAGATCAACCTAGACAGCGTAGGGTTCAACCTGAGAAACATCAGGGACCGCGTAGGCGTGGAGGTTATGGCCGTGGTGAAGAACAACGCCTACGGCCACGGATTGATCCCCGTCACCGCGTACCTTGAGACACAGGGGGTCAAATG
>DATKWY010000108.1:0-2865 GCA_035529295.1 Candidatus Desulfaltia sp.
CTTCTAAACGCCAGGTTCAGGGAGATGAAGCTCAGCGGAGGAGTGGGCGAGGTCAAGATGGATTTCACCGGCTCCAAGCCGGAACAGGACACCCACATCAAGATCGACGGAGGCGTAGGGGCGTTCGACGTGAAACTCGACCAGACTGTCCCTGCAGTCTTCTACGTAAGCGGCCTCACAGGCGTCACCACCAGAGGCGGAGTGGTGACGAGGCGAGGCGGCTTCGGGCGAGGCGAGTACGCCACAGAGGCGTTCGAGAGTAAGGGTGGACCCAAACTCGTATTCGACATAAGCCTGGGCGTGGGTGGCGTAACATTATCCACCCTCTGACAAGAATCGCATTCACCCTGGGCAACCCAAACCACTTAAACCTTGCAGATAAAGGTAAATTGATGTCAGGCGGCTTCAAGTGCCTCACGTGTGGCTGGTGCTGCAGCCACCTGGCCGAGGGCAGCTGGAGCGGCCTAAGCCTCTTCCCCTGGGAGACCCACCTCTTCACCGGAGACAAGGTGCTGCCTCACCTAGGCTACGGAGCCGGACCAGAGGACGACGGGTTCAGGGTCATCCTCTACAGGTACGTGGGCGCGGTCTGCGAGAAGCTGAGGGACAACCGGTGCACCATCCACGAGATCCGGCCCCTGGTCTGCCGCAGCTACCCCTTCCGGTACATGAAGAAGGGGTACACCATGGCCTTTGAGGCCGCCCCCGAGTGCCGAGCCATCGACCCGGAGGCCACAACATGGTCCTCAAGAAAGTTCCCCGAACTGTACGCCGCCGAGGAGATAGGTATGCAGCTGGAGCTCTTCTACAAGCGGGGAGACTCCAAATGGGTGCACGACCCCGTCTCCAGCCACTGGATACCCTTCCACATGAGAAAGGCATAAGTCACAGCGCTCATTGATCATCCTGCTCCGTCGACTACGACGCAGCCGTGCAGACGGACTTCGCGGAGACACCACGATGATTCGAGGTTTACCCACGCACGGTACAGGCGGGGCGGGGCGCCGCGCCACATCTCACTGCAATTTGAGAGAGCTCAGCCGAGTACGGCGACGCCGGTTCAGTGAGGCTGAAAGTTTGTTGCAGGGAACAGGCGCGGCCCCAAAAATGGAAGAGGTTTTCGATTCACTGTTTTTTTATGGGCTCCTGAGCCAAGGGGTCAGATGAGCTTCATCAAGGTAAAGTATGAGGCAGGAGATGGAATATTTTTTCCGCCTTATACCCTCTAGGACGGTATAAGCAACCAAGCTAACGAAGCGCCCACCACACCAGCACCGGAGCCCCAGAGAGGGGGGAGGGGGGGGGGGTAGAGCGGATGAACCGGAAACGGCCGCCCCACGCCAAAAGGAGCCACAGAACCGGTCCGACGCCGCATGAATCTACGCAAAAACGCTGTTCATACCATACAAAAACCCGTCCCCAAATTCACGTCAACCACTGCGCCACTGAGAGCCTGGTATGAAAAAAGGTAGAGGAGTATCAATTATTGGAGAATTTTATTATTATATTACTAATAAATGCCCGCCCCGACTAATCAGGTGACTGCGACACGAGTAACATCCATATTCTCAAAGTAAAGTGTATAGAGGACCCCGCTTAATTATAGAACGATCGAGTTGAGCACCGCGGTCCTCGTAGTAGACCTAATCCAGGAATTCGTGACCGGACGCCTAGGCAACCCCAGGGCCCAGGCCGTCGTCCCCCGGGTCAAGACGCTTCTCGACGCTGCCAGAAGAAAGGGCTATAGGATCATCCATGTGACCGACGCCCACATACCTGGGGTAGACGCAGAGTTCGAGGTGTGGGGCAGCCACGCCGAGGCCGGGACACCTGGGGCTGAGATCGTGCCCGAGCTCGCCCCCCAGAAAGGCGACTTCCACCTCCACAAGCGGAGGTACAGCGCCTTCTACGCCACCGGCCTAGACGAGCTGCTCCGAGAGCTGAACGTGAAGAAACTCATAGTCGCCGGAGTCCTCACCAACATCTGCATACAGCACACCGCCGCCGACGCCTACTTCCGAGGCTACAAGGTCACCGTGCCCAGGGACCTCGTGGACGCCCTGACAGACGAGGAGCAGGAGGACAGCCTGGCCTTCATGAAGCGCATGTACGGCGCCGAGGCAACGGACTCAAAGACACTCATAGAGCGGCTGGAGGCCCAGGCATGAAGCTATTCCACACCGCCACCGACGAGGACATCAAGAAGGGGAGAACCACCGACGTCTACTTCCAGCGCACCAAGCAGATACTCCGGGCCAAGGGCAGAGACAAGGTGAGGGTAGTCGCGGAGGTCACCACCGGCTCGCCCCCCGACAACCACAGCTGGGGCCTCCTCTGCGGCGTCGAAGAGGTGGCCAGGCTCCTGGAGGGGCTGCCCGTGAACGTGTACAGCATGCCGGAGGGCAGCGTCTTCCACAGCGTGGACAGCCTGGGCTACAGGAGCCCCGTGATGACCGTGGAGGGCACCTACGTGGACTTCTGCGAGTACGAGACCCCCCTCCTAGGCCTCATATGCCAGGAGTCGGCCGTCGCCAGCAGAGCCGCCTACGTGCGCGTGGCCGCCGGCGAGAAACCCGTCATCGCGTTCGGCATACGCCGCATCCACCCGGTGCTGGCGCCCGCCATGGACCGGGCCGCCTACATAGGGGGCATGGACGGCGTATCCAGCATCCTGGGCGCCGAGGCCTGCGGCATAGAGCCCACGGGCACCATGCCCCACGCCCTCATGATCATCTTCGGGGACCAGGTGGAGGCCTGGAAAGCCTACGACGAGGTCGTGGAGCCCAACTCGCCCAGGATCATCCTGGCTGACACCTACTACGACGAGAAGACCGAGGCCATCATGGCCGCCGAGGCCCTCAAGGA
>DATKWY010000109.1:0-11192 GCA_035529295.1 Candidatus Desulfaltia sp.
ATCCCCAGGGCCTCCGCCACCCTCGCAGTGCTCTGCACAGTGCTGGGCGTCAACTCGTAGGTGTAGGGGCTGTGGCCCTTACCCCAGAAGCCGGCGCCATATCCTCCGAACCCGTCGTTGTTGATGTGGACCGTGGTGACCCCCATACCGTACCGGACCAGGGTCTCCCAGTTACCCATTTGGTAGCCGACGCCCGCGTCTCCCGTGACGCTCATCACCTGTCTACCCGGCATGGCCAGCTTGGCCCCCATGGCGGCCCCCAGGCCATAGCCCAGGGTGGTGACGTTGCCCCAACCCAGGAACCCGTGAGGCACCCTGCTCACGTAGACCGTGCTCAGCTGGTCCCTGGTGTTGCCGGACTCGTGGGTCACCGAGCTGTTCAGGGGGTCCAGGACCATCATCATCTCCGCGTAAACCCGGTAGGGGTTGACCGGCTTCTCACCCGACTCCATGAACGGGCCGTACTTCTCCATGAGGACCCTCTTCGCTTCAACGATCTCCTCGACCAGACCCGCCCTATGCTTGGGTGCCCCCTGCTTCTCCAGCTCAGCCGTCAGCTGCCCAAGAACCAGCTTAGCGTCACCGACGACAGCGTGATCAACGCCGTAGTCGCAGTTCAGGTCCGACTCGTCCACTGTGCATTGAATGATCTTCTTGTGGACCGCGTCAGGAATCCAGTGCATGAAGCCGCTGGGCGTCAAGCCCACCCCCACGGTGACCACTAGGTCAGCCTTACCCAAGAACCTCTCAGCCGGCTCACCGCGGACACCCAGGCTCAGCTCATGGTCCTCAGGGAAAGCGCTCTTGGCCTTCAGCGTCGTCAGCACCGGCACCTGAGCCAGCTCAGCGAACTCTCTGAGCTCCACGCACGCGCCGGCCGAGAACACCCCGGCCCCCACGTAGAGTAGCGGGCTCTTAGCCGCCCGCAGCGCCCGTATCGCTTTCTCCACGTCCCCCGGGTCACCCATGCTCCTCCACCCCTGCACCGACCTATACGGGTGCACATCGGTGTCGTACTCGCCCAGGCCCCTGGGCACCTGCAGCATCACCGGGCTGGGCCTACCCGTCCTCATGTACGTGAAGGCCCGCCTCATGTACTCAGGAACCCTCTCGGCCCTGTTGATGTATCCGCTCCACTTGGTGACGCTCCTGAACGCGGCGTCGATGTTGAACCTCTCCCGCCCCATGGACTCCGGGGGCGCACCCTCAGTCATGCACAGCAGGGGTACGCTGTCCTCATAGGCCTGAGCCAGAGCCCCGTAGGCCATCTGGGCGCCGGCCGCGTTGTGGCCCCCCATAACGGTGCAGACCCCCAGGCCCTTACCGTCCATAACCCTACTGTAGCCGTCGGCCACGGCCACAGCGTACCTCTCGTCCCGGACCATGAAGAGGTCCACCCCGCCCTCTTCGCCGATGACGTTGTTGATGTGGCACGTGGGGAAGGTGGACACGAAGCCCACCTCCTCAGCCTTAAGAATCTTCACGAGTCCTCTAACTGCGTCAACCTTCACAGAATCTCACGTACAGAAGACACGCTTATGGGTACAAAAAGGGTGCGGGTTAGACGACGCCCTCCTTCCTCAGGGCCTCCACCTCGCCAGCCGTCAAACCCAGGGCCTCGCCCAACACCTCCGCCGTGTGCTCCCCCAGCAGGGGCGCCGGCTCCGTCAGGCTACCCCGGGTCTCGCTGAACTTTATGGGGAACCCCGGCTCAGTGATCTCGCCTAGAGTCGGGTGGATGACCTTGACGAACATCTCCCTGGCCGCGGCCTGGGGGCAGGCCTGAACCTGGTCCAGGTCGCGGACCTCGCCAACGGGCACGCCCGTCTCAGCCAGTATATGCACAACCTCGTCGGTGGTTCTGCTCTTGACCCAGTCCTCCACCACGGCCTCGGTGAGCTCCTCCACTCCCAGCAGCTCCCGGAACCAGTCGGTGATGCGGCCCGCGGGCAGGCTGAACATGACGTACCCGTCCAGGGTCTCGTGGAGGCCTGAGACGTTCACGTCGTTCATCTTCAGGGCTCTCTGGAAGGTGGTTCCGGCCAGGTTCCAGAAGCTGAAGCTCTGCATGCACGCGATCATGGAGTCCAGTTGGGCCACGTCCACGCGCTGGCCCCTGCCTGTCCTCTCCCGGTGGACCAGGGCGGCCAGGATGCCTATGAGGCAGGTGAATCCCGGGATGGTGTCAGCTATGGCGTCGGGGGCCTGGAGCGGCGGCCCGGCGGGGTCTATGGCTTCCTTCATGAGCCACATGTAGCCGCTGGTGGCCTGGGCTATGGGGTCGAAGCTGCGGCGGTCGACCCAGGGGCCCGTGTGGCCGAAGCCGCTCACGCTGGCGTATATGATGCCTGAGTTAAGCTTCTGGAGGATGTCCCAGCCGAGGCCCAGCCTGTCCATGGTGCCCGGGCTGAAGTTCTCCATGACCACGTCGCTCCTCTTCACCAGCTCCACGAATATCTCCCGTCCCCGGGGGTGCTTCAGGTCCAGGGTGATCCCCCTCTTGCCGCGGTTCACATAGACGAAGTAGGGGCTCTGGCCTTTAATCAGCGGTGGGAAAATGCGGGTCATCTCGCCCCATTTGGGCTCGATCTTGATGACGTCGGCGCCCATGGCGGCCATGTACATGGTGCATATGGGGCCGGCGTGGGCGTGGGTGAGGTCCAGGACGCGTACTCCTTTGAGGGCTGTCATGGTGTATGGTTGCTGACACTTGTTTTTGAAATCTGTTGATCGGTTTGTACCAGGTGGCTGGGAATTCACGGTTTTACGGGTGGACTGTTACCAGCCACAGAATAAACGGAGGCTCGTTGCTCACAAGCTCATTTTGAAGCTGGGCATCCACACCAGGAACAGGTACAGCAGTGCCAGGCCCAAGCCTATCAATGAGACCATTATGGCTAGCCCTTCACCTAGTCTTCTCATACTTGAACCTTTTAATTATCGCTAAAAGAGGATTTGTGCCATCCAGGTGGCGACACACAAAGTAAGAAGATGGCTACGGCTACGTTTATTTATTACAAAATATTATTACATAATTGTAATACCATGGTGAAGTACGAGACCGTGTCCGCCCGGATACCCCCCGAACTCAAGGAGAAGATCGACAAGTACAACGTCAAGACCTCCGAAGTAATCAGGGAGGCCCTCCAGGAGGAGGTGAGAAGAAGAGAACTAGAGGAATTGAAGCAACAAGTCAAAGAACTAGAGCCTTTGCTTAAAAAATTCACCACTGAAGAAGTTGTGCGAATGATCAGAGAAGATCGTGATCAAAGATGAGGCTGCTGGACGCTTCCTCACTGTTCGAATTGGTTATTGAGGGGGATGTGGAAGCCCCAAGCGGGACCTACACCCTGGACCTGGCCCGATATGAGCTAGGTAACATTGTCTGGAAAAAGGTCAATCTTCTTAAGGACATCAGCTACGAGAACGGTGAAAAAATAATGAGCGTCGTTGTTAAGATGCTGAACACCATAAAAATGATCGGCGTGTCTGGGTGCGAGAACGACGTTTTAAAACTAGCCCACAGCGAGTCGCTGTCATTCTACGATGCAGCATACATAGAGGCCGCAAGGAGGATGGAGCTTTTTCTGATCACGGAGGACCACAAGTTATTACGGGTGTGCGAGAAACTGGGTTATCCGGCGGCTTCGGTGAAGGATCTCTAGTCACATCTCCCTGAGCCGCTTGATGCGCTCCTCTATCGGCGGATGGGTGCTGTATATGGCATCCAGGGCGCTGTGGACGGGGTCCGCTATGAAGAGGTGGCTCACCGACTCGCTCACCTTCATGTTACCCCTGTTAGTGTTCTTGATCTTCTCCAGCGCGTTAGCCAAACCGTCCGGGTAACGGGTCAGCTCGGCCCCTGAGGCGTCGGCCAGGTACTCCCGTCGCCTGCTGACCGCCAGCTGAACCAGCCGTGTGACTATGGGGGCGAATATGGCCAGGACGAAGCCAACCACTATGATGAGCATCCTGATATCGCCACCCCTGCCGCGTTCGCGTCTATCGCTCCTGCCTCCGCCCCACCAGTAGCTGCGGAGTATCATGTGGCTCAAGATGCCGATGAGGCCGACGAGCACGGCCACCAAGGTCATGAACTGGACATCCCTGTTCCTGACGTGGCTCATCTCGTGGGCGATGACACCCTCCAGCTCCTGCCTGTTGAGGGTGCGCATGAGGCCTGTGGTCACCGCTACGGAGGCGTGCTCCGGGTCCTTGCCTGTGGCGAAGGCGTTGAGCTCATCGCTGGGCATTACATATACCTTGGGCTTGGGGATGCCCGCCGCTATGGCCAGGCCCTCCACCGTGTCGTTGAGGTACGTGAACTGGGGGCCCTCAGCGGGGTATGCGCCCACCGAGGATAGGACCACCCTGTCCCCGTACTGGTAGCTGCTCCAAGTGTACACGAACACCATGATGACCGCTATGGGCACCATGACGTAGACGCTGGCGGGGTCCCACATGTAGCCGATGCTAACTATGAGGGCGAAGAGGACCGCGCTGACTATGACGGCTAAAAGAAGGCTGTCCCGCCTGTTGCGGGACATCTCGTCCTGAAAGCTTCGTTGTCCCATGCTAGAACTTCACTCTAGGGGCTTCGCGTTGCTCTTCGGGTATCTCGAGGAACTCGTGCTTGCTGCGGCCGCCGGCGAACCACATGCCTGGGATGGTGGTGATCAGGTTGTTGAAGGTCAGCACGCTCTGGTTGTAGAACTGCCTGCTGTACGCGATCTTGTTCTCGATTCCCTCCAGCTGCTCCTGCAGTAGCTTGAAGTTCTCCTGGGCCTTCAGGTTCGGGTAAGCCTCCGCCACGGCGAAGAGCCGCCCCAGGGCCTGGTTCAGCATGCCGTCCGCGGCGACACGGTCCTGCCGTGAGCCGCTCACCATGCCCGCCCGGGCCTTGGCGATGTTGTCGAATATCTCCTTCTCGTGGCTGGCGTAGCCCTTCACCGTCTCTACCAGGTTGGGCACCAGGTCGTACCGCTTCTTCAGCTGCACGTCTATCTGGGCCCAGGCCTCCTCGATCCTGTTCCCCAGGGTCCTAATCCTGTTATAGTAGGTGATGTAGAGCAGTACTAGCGCCGCTCCGATGACTATTATTCCTCCGACCAGTAGGTAAATCATTTCCTTGTTTCACCTTAAGGGATGGTTTAGAGGCTTACATTATAAACCTATTTCATAATTAAGCCAAAATTTTAGTTGGAATAGGAAAAATCGGGCCGAGAAGCCGTTCATCGTAAAGGAGCTAATCTTTTTAGGGGTTTAAACCGGGGCTCTGGGCCATCATCACCCCCATCTGAGCGGCTGCCTCCACGAACTCCTCTAGGTCTCTTCGAGTCGTCCTGTGGTTCGTGAAGCACACACGGAGAGCCACCCTGCCCTTCACCCTGGTTTCGGAGGCGGCCCCGGCCCCGCTGAACATCAGCCGCATGGATAGCCCCTTGTTCAGCTCATCCAGCACCGGGTCAGGGATACCTTTGCCCTTGTACCTGAAGCAGACCGTGTTCAGGGGCACAGGCGCCATGAGCTCCAGCTCCGGACGCGACTCTATCAGTGTCTTCAGGTACCCTGCCTGGTCGACGTTCTGCTTCACCAGGGCCGAATACTTGGCGACGCCGTTCTCCTTCAACCCCATCCACACCTTGAGGGCGCGGAAGCTCCTGCTGAGCTCGAACCCGAAATCAGCGAACTGCGGCGTATCCTTGCTCATGGCGAAGTAGTCGGGCCTGTTGCTGAAGGTCTTCACCTGGTCGCTCTGCCGCTTGAACAGGACGCAACCCACGTCGTAGGGCATGTACATCCACTTGTGGAGGTCGAAGGCCACACTGTCCGCCCTCTCCAAGCCCCTAACAAGGTGTCTGAGCTCCGGCACGATGGCCGCCCACGCCCCGAAAGCGCCGTCCACGTGTAGCCACAGATCCTCGCGGCTGCATAGGTCGGCTAAGGCTTCAAGGTCGTCGAAGCTGCCCGTGTTCACGGTGCCTGCGTTGCCCACGACACAGAAGGGCTCCAGCCCCGCGGCCCTGTCCTCGCGTATCCGCTCCTCCAAGGCTTGGACGTCGATCCTGTACTCGCTGTCGACGGGTACCTTGCGTAAGTTGTCGCTGCCTATGCCCAGCATCTCCACTGTCTTCTGGACGCAGACATGCATCTCCTCTGAGCCGTACACGGTCATCCCGCGGCGGGCGCCTAGCTGCTTAGTATCCTCAGCCATAGTGTTCCTAGCAACTGTGAGCCCCAGGAGGTTGGCCATAGAGCCGCCTGAGACGAGGATTCCGCCGGCCTCCATGGGGAATCCGAGGAGCCCCTTCATCCAGGCGGTCACCTGCATCTCGAGCATGGTGGACGCCAGTGGTCCACCCACCATGTTCACATTGAGACCGGAGGCTAACATGTCCGCGAGCATACCAGAGGGGCTTCCGGTGCCCACGACGAAGCCCCAGAAACGGGGGTGCTTGTTGAAGTTAGACTGGTTCCGTAGCAGCTGCTCGACGAACTCCTCGTAGGCAGCCTCAGCTCCTACCCCTCGCATCGGCGGAGGCTGCATGAACGCTTCTCTGGCCTCGTCGGCCACTTTCTGCATTATGGGCCGGTCCCGCACCTGCTCCAGGTGGTTCATCATGTCGTCTAGCATCCTGTGACCCAGCTTCCTCAGATCACCCCAGTTCTCTGGGTCTAAAGTCAACTCTCTTGGGCCCTTATCGCGTGTCATGGAGAAGCACTATTGCTGTTGTGATTTAAAGGCTGAGGGGGAAGTGAACTAACAGCTCAACGTTGTCAAGAGGGGGGAGCTTCCTGCCCCGCTTGAGTGTTTCTCCGGCTAAGCCTCGAGCCCTCGTTGTCTCTTCACCATGTCGTCCGCCCTCTTCGAGTAGGTCTCCACAGCGAAAACCTGTGTTAGGATGGTGCTGACCAGCAGCAGCACGGCGGTGAAGTAGAAGGGCGCCTTGAGCCCCATGTTGTCCGCGATGACGCCCAGTATTATGGGCCCCACCATGAAGCCTATGTCGCCGAAGAGCCTGTACATTCCCATGCTGATGCCCCGCGGCTCGTCTATGGTGGCGTCGGTGGCTAAAGCCAGGGGCGCCTGCCCGGCCCCGCTCGTTCCTATGCCCAGGAGGAGGGCGGCCAGGCTCAGGGTGAAGTAGTCGGTGGTGTAAGGGAAGGCGAGGGCAGCGAACATGGTGATGAAGAGGCTCTTCACGATTGCTGGCTTTCTCCCATAGTAGTCGATGGCGTGGCCCATGGGCACGGCCAGGATCAGGTTCATTATGGTGGAGTAGGCGATGACCGCCCCTATGTCCGTCTCGTTGAGGCCTAGCTCGCTGTCGGCGTAGAGGGGTATCATGGTGCTCCTGATGCCCGTCCTCATGAAGAAGATGGTGAAGGTGGCC
The DNA here is from genome assembly GCA_035529295.1 of Candidatus Desulfaltia sp. Classification (GTDB taxonomy): domain Archaea; phylum Thermoproteota; class Bathyarchaeia; order TCS64; family TCS64; genus RBG-16-57-9. The sequence continues at coordinate 7,395 of DATKWY010000109.1, forward strand.
AGGCACGCGAGGCTGTAGCTCCTGTTGGAGAGGAGGCGCTTGGCGGTCGGCCAGTCGAAGAGGGCCTCGTGCTTCCTCTTTGCGATCCCCTCTGGTTCCTGTATCCAGAGGTACGTGATGACCAGGCTTACAAGCCCGAACAAGGCGTAGAAATAGAAGGTGGACTGGAGGCCCCACATGGTGGCCACGTAGCCCCCGATGACGGGCCCCGCGCTGCTGCCCAGAAGCTGGAATGACTGGAAGTAGCCCATGATGCGGCCCCTCTCATTGGGCTTCAGCACGTCGGCCAGCAGCGTGGTCCTGCTGGTCATCCACATGGCTGAGCCTACTCCCTGGATGAGGCGGTAGATGAGGAACTCGATGAAGCTGGTGGCCCTGGCGTTGAGGAAGGCCGTGATGGCGATGATGAGTGTGCCCCAGATCATGAGGGGCCTCCGGCCCCACTTGTCTGAGAGCCAGCCGCTGGGGATGTCCGCCAGGAACCTCCCGAAGGCGTAGCTGGAGATGGCGAGGCTGACCAGGGTGTAGCTGACGTTGAAGCTCCTGGCGTACAGGGGCAGGACGGGGGAGACGATGCTCATGCCCACGAATATGAAGAAGGAGGGAACGTAGATGCTTATGACATCCATCCTGAGGCTTCTTTCGCCCACCGCCACGTCTTCACCTTCGCTGAATCCACTTGCCGGTTGCACAAAGGGATATAAAGTTAATCCATGGTATCGGTAAGGTAGATCACCCGCGGAATCTCTTCAGGGACCTCATGGCTCTCAGGGTGACATACTTGCTGGGCCTGTTCTTCTCCTCGATGTCCACCCACATCTTGCCGTTAAACGTGTCCTTCAGCAGCCAGGAGCCGTCGCTCTGCTGGGCTGCCTTCACCAGCTCCACCGTGTCCAGCATTCGATCATCCTTTACGCCGAGCCGCGTCAACGTGTCCAGCACCTCAAGGGCGTCCGACTGGTAGAAGAGGGGGAACCCGAACCTCTTCCACCCGGCCTTGTCCTTCCTGCTGCCGTCAGGGTTTCTGAGGTACCTGTAGACGCCGTTCTCCAGGACGTTCTCCACCTCGCGTCCGATGAGGACCTTGATCTCCGGTGTTCGGCGCTTCTCGGGCATGGTGCTGAGGGCCTTGAGGACCTTGGTCGCCCCCATGTAGCAGTTCACCGGGAACACGGCGTCGGGGTTGATGGGGAAGGCGCGGCACCTCCACCCCGCGTTCACGTCGTCATGGTAGTCTAATATGAATTCCAGGAGCTTACCCGTCCTCGGGTCGTCCAGGTACCCGAAGTGGATGAGGTAGTAGAGCACGTTACCGTCCAGGCAGCACCCGTCCTTCACGACGCTGGCCCTTCCCTGCTCCGTCTTGGGCATCTCGGTGAGGAAGTGGCCGCTGAGCCTCTGAAACCTGTAGATGTGCTCCACGGCCCTCTCGATGGCCGGGGTCCGGGTGGCCCCCAGCTCCGCTAGGATGAGAAGCTGGTGGGTGGTAGCTCTATACTTGGGGAGGTACATGTCCGCCGGCTCAACCCAGTGACCGCCAGGCTCCTGGGCTGCGAGGATAGCCTTCACCGCCTCGGAGCCCATGATGGCCTCACGGGCCTCTTCCACCTCGGAGTCGCCCGGCTTCCTGTCCAAGAGGTCCATGAGCGCCATGTACCTGACGCTGGGGTTGGAGGGCTCCAGAAGCCAGTCCATGGGGTCGGCTCTCAGCTCGCTTATCCACGCCATAACTTAGGATTATGTTTAAACCTATATTTTACTTGGGGACGAGGGCCACGGCCCTCACCGGGCACCCTGTGCCGTCCTTGATCTTGAGGGGCAGCCCCATGAAGAAAGCACCACGGGGTGGGAGCTGGCTCAGGTTGCAGGCGTTCTCCAGTATGAGGACGCCTGCGGGCAGAAGCACCCTGTGGGCGCGCTCCAGGGGGTCCGCGTCGCTGTCGATTGTTGGGGTGTCTGCGCCCACTAGCTTCACGCCCCGGTCCACCAGGAGCCTGGCCGCTTCCTCTGAGAGTCCTGGGTTGTCCCTGAGGTAGGGCTGGTTCTCGACGCCGTGGGCGTTGGTCCAGTTCCGCTCCCACCCGTAGTTGACCAACACGATGTCGCCCTCGGCTAGCTTACCGTGCCGCTTCTCCCAGTCCATGATCTCCTGGGCTTGAACGAACTCCCTCTCCTTCTTGTGGGTCATGTCCAGGACGCAGAGGGGCCCCATCCAGCTCTCAGGGGGCACCTGATCTATTGCCAGCCCCTCAACTCCACCTAGGTGGATTGGGGCATCCACGTGGGTGCCGGCGTGCTCGAAAACCAAGAACATATAGGTGTTAAAGGCGTCGCCCCGGCTGTGGCTCTTCCACGGTATGTGGCCATAGGGCACCTGGGGACGGGGCATACCCTCCTCGAAGACGTGGCTCAGGTCTATGACCCGACAGTCCCTGAGGAAGTTGAGGATGTGGTTCATGGAGGAGAAGTGTCTGGAACCGGGATAAGATTATTGGAGGCCCTCGACAAAGCCGGCCAGCCTCTCAAGGCCCGCCTCAATGACTCCTGGAGCCGAGCCCGTGTTGATACGGAGATGATGATCCACGCCGAAGTAGCTGCCTGGGCTGAGGAGCAGCCCCTTGTCCCGGAGGAGCCTCCTGCATAGCTCATCGGAGCCCACGTTGAGCCTGTACCCGGGGAACCCTGTGAACCCGGCTTCCGGCCTCCTCCAGTGGAACACGTTGCCGTGGGCTTTTATCCATGTGTCTAATGTGTTCAGGTTCCTTCTGCTGATCTCCTGGTTCCGTTTCATCAGCTGATCCCTCTTCCTGAGAAGGGCGGAGGCTATGTGCTCGCCTATGCCTGAGTGGCCTAGGGTCGTGTAGTCCTTCATCTCCCAGCAGCGATGGATGAGCTCTGGGTCGCCGATGATCCATCCGATCCTTGGGCTGGTGGCCCCCAGCTTGGATATGCTGCCGGTGATGATGCCCCGCTCGTACACGGGATAGGGGGTCAACGCGGGTTTGCCGTCCAGCTCGGAGCCCCTGAGGGCGTTGTCGCAGTGGAGCCATGCTCCGGCGTCCTCAGCGGCGTCAACGCTGGCCTTCATCTCGGCCCTGGAGAGGACGGCCCCCGTGGGGTTGTTGGGGTTATCCAGGAAGATGATCCTTGTACCCTTGACCACCTTCTCCTTGAGCTCCTCCAGGTTGGGCCTCCACTGGTCTTCTTCCACTAGCTGGAACTCCGACACAGTGCAGCCCAGGGCCTCCGCGAAGCGGGTGGTCTGTTCGTACTGGGGGTTCTCGGTGACGTAGTGGTCGCCCCGTTCTAGGAGCGTCAGGTTGAGGATGAGGTTGGCCTCACTGGTCCCGGAGGTTATGAGGATGTTCTCGGGCTCCACAGCGTACCACTCAGCCACCAGGCCCTTGATCTCGTCCTCACCGTCCGTCCTCCCGTATTTCATGGTCTGATTCAAGTCGAAGTCGGGGGCCACGTCTCTGAGTGTGAGCTTCGTTACGCCTCCGCCGCCCAGGTCGATCTCGGCCTTCTCGAGTAGCCAGCGTTCAAGCCTGAAGGGTTTAATCCTCAATGTACACCGGTGAATTACTGGTGCTAGGTTCATTTAACTTTATCAAGCTCGAAGTGGATGATCTTCCGTTGCTTCTTCTTGGGCTCAAGCCTCAAGCTCTTGAGTTTCCCTATCTCTCCGGTGCTCCTGACGTGAGTGCCCATGCAGAAGGTGAGGGCGTAGCCGCCTATCTGCACCATCCTGAGCTCATGGACTCCCGGGGGCATCTTCTCTAGGAAGCTCTGCTTCCG
>DATKWY010000110.1:0-4962 GCA_035529295.1 Candidatus Desulfaltia sp.
GAACCGGATGGCCTTCTTTATCTCCTCCTCTGAGACCAGCACCACGTCGTCCAGCGTCTCCTGCACAAGCTTCAGCATGTCCTCAGTGACCGGGTCGTTTATGGCGTCTGCGATGGTGTCTCTTGTCTCATGAGGGACAACCCGGTTCTGCCTTATGCTCTCATAGAACCATGGAGAGAGCTCGGCGTTGATCCCGATGACGCGAACGTTGGGGTTCAACGCTTTGGCTGCTAGGGCTATGCCTGAGGACACGAAGCCTACTCCCAGGGGAACATAGATGGTCTCGGTTTCGGGTGCGTCCTCCATCACCTCGAGGCCGATGGTCCCGTGGCCGTCCAGGAGACGGAACTCGGCTAGGGGGTGGAGAAAACAATAGTCGCTGGGTAGGTTGTCGAGGTACTCGAATAACTCTTTCATGGACATCAATATGATCTCCATCCCGTATTTTCTGCAGGACTCGATCTTTGACCTGGGTGTGTGGTCCGGCATTATTGCCCGTGAGGGTACGCCGTAGAGGTTGGCCGTGTATCCAAGTCCTTGGGACATGTTTCCTGCGCTCATGGTTGACAGTCCTCTCCTCCTTTCCTTTGCTGGCAGTTGAGATGCCCAGTTGTAGACTCCTCTGATCTTGTAGCTGCCTACGGGTTGCAGCATCTCGGGTTTGAGGAGTATCCCTGTGTCCTCCTCCTTGTATCGTCTCAGCGGTATGAGGGGGGTGTGTAGTGCGACTCCTTTGATGCGCTCTGCCGCTTTTCTGAAATCTTTCAGGGTGGGTCTGTGAGAACTGGGAGCTGGATTAACCATGGAGATTAATGTTTGCTAAGTTTAATGATGTTTTCTGAGAAAGACCGTAGTGCGCCTCTCGGAGACCGAGAAAAGGTATCAATAGCGTCGGCTGCTCTAGCCGCGGGATAGAAGATGGTCGTTGACCCTGCTGTTCACCAGCTGGGGCGTGATGTCCATCATCATGGTGACCCCGCCCGAGTCCACCGACACGGTCCTGTACCCCAGGTTCTCCCAAATCCTGCGCAGCGGCCTCCCCGCCTGATCGTACTCCTCCGTGGTGAACTTCACGGCCCTGTACCCGGCCTCCAGCAGGTAAACCATCTCCAGGACCGCCAGCACAGTGCCCACCCCCTTCCGCTCCACGAGGGTGGCCGAGCTGTCAGAGAAGTACACGCCCGGCTCCTCGTCCCGGTACCCGAAGTCGTATGCCACAGGCTCCCCGTCCAGCTCCACCATGAGGCAGAAGAACCCGGGCTTGTCCACCCTGGCCCGGAGCTCCTCGCGGCTGTACCAGAGCTCCGTCCTGAACTTGACGTGGTCGATGGCCGCGATCTTCTCCAGGAGCCCGTCGTCCAGGTGGGTGTGGGTCGAGATGCTGGCGTCCCCGCCTAGAGAGCCGCTGAGCCTCTTCTCAGCGTACATCACCACATCCCGGAGAGAAGGAGCCTGCATATCCAATATTTGCTTAACCGAAGATGATATCAATTTATCGAGCGGCGAACACGGGCACAGGCCCCGCGAATGCATCCACCTAGCCAAGCTAGCTGTTAAAAGAAAAAAGGGGGTTAGATGCGCTCCACCTTGAAGATGACAGGCCGCACCCCGTCGGCGCAGCACGTCACCGAGGTGCCCTTCTCGCTGAAGAAGGGCAGGTCGCCGCCGTACCACAGGGTCCGGAGGTTGGGGTAGATGGTCTGCCACGCGGAGCCGCAGAAGCCCTCAGGCATGGCCAGGCTGTCCAGGATGTACTCTTGGCCGTCCGTGTAGACGTCGCAGGGCGCCATCCAGTCCTGGCGCTCCACGGGGAGCTCGTCGAATATCTGGTCCGGGTCAAGGCGCTTGACCACGGTTATCTTCAGTTTGGTCATTCTAGGTAGGTATTTTGGGGCCAGCCATAAAAAACATGGGTTCCGCTGACCGAGCCTACAGGCTCCACATCACCCGGGGGACGGTGACCCCGCCCTCCACCCTGCGCTCGACGTGGCGCCTGATCCTGCCCCACTCTGCCAGCTGCTCCAGGGGCTCGAAGAGGTCGTTGGCGTCGCCATAGCCCAGCCTCACCAGCATCCTCCAGGCGTCCGGCTCGATGCCGTAGGCTTCTCCGTAGCCTCTCCTCAGGAGGGGGATGAGGAGGTCGTAGCTGTCCAGCTCGCCCTTCTCCCCCAGCAGCCTCTTGACGTGGCCCTCAAACACGGCGTCCAGCTTGGCTATCTCAGCATCACCGGGGGTCAGCTTCCTCAGGGTGCACGAGTATTCCACCCGCTCACCATCCAACACAGTCGTTTAAAGAGACGCACATAAGGACACATGTAGTAAACAGTTATGGCTACATAGGAATGATTATATCCATATACCACACTAATCTCTACTGATAGACATGGTTAAGACGTTAAAAGATAAACCCGCCAACTTCATCCCCTTTGTACGCAAAACAGGGAGAAAGCTCAGAGACGCCATCATGATGTTCATCGACACCAAGGAATCCACCCTGGTAATAGAGAAAGACGAGATATCTATGTTCAAAGGTAAAACATACGAAAACAAGGTATCAGTATGCATCGGCTCAATCAAACGGATACTCAGGAAGAGACAGAACGAATTCATAATAGGCACAAACCACGACAAGACCGAGATATACATAGTAAGAAAATAGCCACTATCCTCCTCTTTTTAGGCACATAATACGCGCAGATGTGTAACCCCAAGTGGTTTACATAATCTTTAGTACATGTTTCTTTTAGCCGCGCGCGAAGAGCGTTTTTCCCGAAGAATGCCCCGTACAAGCCGCTGGCTGCACTGGGCGAGGAGAAAAGTGTGGCGGGCTCCCTGGCTTACTCCAGGGTGATCCAGCCCTTCTCGATGGCGGTGATGCCGGTGCGGGCCGCCTCTATGATGCCTATGTGCTTGACGTCCCTCATGAACTCGGTGATCTCGTTCACGGAGCCGGTGACCTCGGCAATAATTGTGTCCGGCTTTATGTCCAGTATCTGGCCCTTGTACCGGTTGATGGTGTCCAGGGCCTCCTCCTGGGCCATGGGGTCAGCGGTGCTGAGCTTCACCAGGGCCAGGTCCCGCTGAACCGTCCTGAGCGGGTCCAGGCGCTTAACCTTGATGACGTCCACCATCTTCTCTATCTGCTCCACCAGCTTGGTGATCTCGTGGGCGTCCCCGCGGACCGTGATGGTGATCCGGGTGGTGTCGGTGTCCTCGCCGGCGATGGCGGTGATGCTGTGGATGTTGAAGCCCTTCCGCCTGAAGTTGTTGCTGATGTTGAAGAGCACGCCGGGCTTGTTCTCCACCATTAGGCTGATAACGTTTAGAGGAGTCACGGTAGATCATCCGTCAATATGTCCTTTAAACCCATCCCTGGCGGGATCATGGGGTACACGTTCTCCTCGGGGTCTATGGGCACCTCTATCACCGTGGTGTAGTCCGCCGCAGCGGCTCGTCTCAGCTCGGTGTTCAGCTCCTTCATGGTCTCCGTCTTGACGCCGTGGGCTCCGTAGGTCTTGACAAGCTCCGTGAAGTCCAGGGTGTAGTCCCTTTTCACGGCCGAGTACCTGCCCCCCATGAAGAGGCGCTGCCACTGGGCCACCATCCCCAGCATCCTGTTGTTGAGCACCACCACCACTATAGGCAGGTCCTCGTCCACGGCTACCGCCAGGTTGTTCTCCGTCATGGCGAAGCTGCCATCCCCGCTGATGTTCAGCACCACCCTGTCGGGCATGGCCGCCTTGGCGCCTATGGCTGCGGGGGTCCCCCACCCCATGGTGCCCAGGCCGCCGGAGGTCATGAATGTGCCGGGCTCGTAGACGTCGTAGTGGAGGGCCGCCAGCATCTGGTGCTGACCCACGTCGGTGGTCACCAGGGCGTCCCCGGGGAGGGCGCGCCGGATGGCCTTGATGACGGCGGGGCCCGTTATCCCGTCGGCGTCCTCGAGCTCCTCGTAGCTTCGTCTGAACTCCTCTATCTTGTGGACCCACTCGCCGTTGCCGCCCCTAGCCCTCCTCAGGGCCCTGATCTGGTCCACCAAGCCCCTGATGCAGGGCTTGGCGTCGCCCCAGACCTTGATGACGCTCTCCACGTTCTTGTCTATCTCGCTGCGGTCGATGTCCATGTGGATGATCCTGGCGCCTGGGGCGAACCCTGCCAGAGCACCGGTGGTCCTGTCGCTGAACCTGCTGCCTACTACCAGGAGAACGTCCGCGTCGGGGACCAGGTAGTTGGCCTCCTCCCTGCCGTGCATCCCCAGGAGCCCCAGGCTCAGGGGGTGGTTGCTGGGTATGGAGCCCTTGCCCATGAGGCTGGTGGCCGTGGGCGCCATGAGCAGCTCAGCCAGCTCCGTAAGCTCCCTGCCTGCCCCAGCGCTCACCACCCCGCCGCCCGCCACTATCACGGGCTGCTTGGCCTCGGAGAGCACCCTGGCCGCCCACTCCAGCTCCGTGGGGTCCGGCCTCAGCCTGGGCCTGTACCCGGGGAAGCTCACCTCGGCGTCGAAGTCCATGTCCGCGGACTCGGTGGTGACGTTCTTGGGCAGGTCCACCAGCACGGCCCCCTTCCTGCCCGTGTTAGCCACGTACATGGCCGCCTTCACGGCCCATGGTATGCGCCTGGGCTCCCTCACCTGGTGGTTCCACTTGGTGATGCTGGCGGTGACGCCGATGATGTCCACCTCCTGGAAGGCGTCGGTGCCCACCATCCCCATGGACACCTGGCCGGTGAATGCCACCAGGGGGCTGCTGTCCAGCTGAGCCGTGGCCACGCCTGTGACTATGTTGGTGGCGCCGGGTCCGCTGGTCACCTGGACCACGCCGGGCCGCCCGGAGGCCCTGGCGTAGCCGTCGGCCATGTGGGCGCTGCCCTGCTCGTGGACGCCTGGAACGTACCTGATGTCGGTGTTCAGCATCTCGTCACATATGGGTATCAGGGCCGCGCCCGTGATACCGAATACGTGTG